>CAMAWS010000301.1 GCA_945861845.1 Candidatus Sulfopaludibacter sp. SbA3
ACCAGATTGGGGCGGAGCCATCGTTCGAGTTCTGCAGCAGTCATGCCCTTGCGGGTGCTGTAGTCCTGCAATTGGTCGCGAGCGATCTTTCCCACGCTGAAATATTTCGCGTCCGGGTGCGAAATATAAATTCCGCAAACCGAGCTTGCAGGCATCATCGCAAAGTTTTCCGTCAGCCGGATTCCCGTATTGTTCTCCGCTTCTAGGAGATCAAATAGCTGGAGTTTCTCCGTGTGATCCGGACTTGCCGGATAGCCGGGAGCGGGTCGAATCCCGCGATACTTCTCGCGGATAAGATCTTCGCTCGACAGGTTCTCGCTCGTTCCATATCCCCATTCTTCCCGAACTTTCTTATGGAGACACTCCGCAAACGCCTCGGCCAGCCGGTCTGCCAGCGCCTTTGCCATGATGGAGCTGTAATCATCGTGCTCTTTTTCCATGCTTGCGCACAGCGCATCGAGACCCTCGCCGGAAGTTACGGCAAACGCGCCAATGTAATCGGCGACCCCACTCTCTTTCGGCGCAACGAAATCGGCCAGAGCGTAGTTGGACTCGCCTTCCGCCTTCCGCGTTTGCTGCCGCAGCGTGTGGAACGTGACGCGCACGTTTGTGCGCGTCTCGTCGGTGTAAACCTCGATGTCGTCGCCGGAGCTGTTTGCCGGCCAGAAACCATAAACACCCCGCGCCCGGAGCAGCTTGTCGCCGATGATTCGATTCAGCAGCACCTGGGCATCGTCAAAGAGTTCCCGGGCTTTTGCGCCGACCCTGGGGTCCTTGAAAATGTCCGGATACTTTCCGCGAAACTCCCATGCATGAAAGAAAGGTGACCAGTCGATGAATCGCGCAATCTCAGTGAGTGGAAAGTTATCGAGCGCCCGGAGGTCAGTGAATGCCGGCGAAGCGGGTTTCGAATTCGGTGACCAGTCGTATCCGAATCTTCGCTTGCGGGCTTCCGCGAGGCTCAAAATCGGGATCTCCGTCTGCCGGCTCAAGTACTTTTCACGCGCCGAGCCCTGGTCTCGCGCATTTGTTTCAATAAACTTTTCGCGCAACCCAGGGCTGATCAGGTTGCTGGCGACGCCGACCGCGCGCGAGGCATCCAGCACGTGAACCACGGGATGCTTGTATGCCGGGGCGATTTTCACAGCTGTATGTATGGAACTTGTTGTGGCTCCGCCGATCAACAAGGGAACGGAGAAGCCCTGCGCCTCCATCTCCCTCGCCACGTGAACCATTTCATCCAGTGAGGGTGTGATAAGGCCGCTCAGGCCGACGATGTCCGCCTTGCGTTCGCGCGCCGTCTGGAGAATCTTGTCTGCCGGGACCATGACGCCAAGATCGATGACCTCGTAGTTGTTGCAGGCCAGCACGACGCCAACGATGTTCTTGCCGATATCGTGGACATCGCCCTTGACCGTGGCCAGCAGGATGGTTCCCTGGGCTCCGCCGCGTCCGTTTTGTTTCTCGGCCTCCATATAGGGCAGGAGATGGGCCACGGCCTTCTTCATGACGCGGGCGCTCTTGACGACCTGGGGCAGAAACATCTTCCCGGCTCCGAACAGGTCGCCGACCACATTCATTCCGTCCATCAGTGGACCTTCGATCACCAGGAGCGGCTTCGCGTACTTCAGTCTCGCCTCCTCGACATCGGTCTCGATGAACTCAACGACACCCTTGATCAGGCTGTGCTTCAGCCGTTCTTCAACAGACGCTTCCCGCCATGCGGCTTCGCTGGCTTCCATGGGTCCGCGTTGCTTGACCGATTCGGCAAACGCGAGCAATCGTTCGGTGGCGTCGGATCTGCGGTTCAGCAGAACGTCTTCGACAAGCTCGAGCAGGTCCTTCGGAATCTCTTCATACACTGCCAACTGTCCAGCGTTGACGATTCCCATGTCCAGGCCCGCCCGGATGGCGTGATACAGGAATGCCGAGTGCATCGCTTCGCGCACGACGTTGTTGCCGCGGAACGAAAACGAAATATTGCTGATGCCGCCGCTGACTCTTGCGAACGGGAGTTTCGCCTTGATCCGGCTAGTCGCTTCGATGAAGTTCACGGCATAGTTGTTGTGCTCCTCCATGCCCGTTGCGACCGTAAGGATGTTGGGATCAAAGATAATGTCCTGAGGCGGGAACCCGATTTCCCCGGTCAGAATTCGATAGGCGCGCGCACAGATTTCCAGCTTGCGCTCCACGGTGTCTGCCTGGCCTCGCTCGTCAAACGCCATGACGACAACGGCCGCGCCATACCGCAGGACCTTGCGCGCGTGTTCCTTGAATACTTCCTCGCCTTCCTTGAGGCTTATGGAGTTGACGATGCCTTTCCCTTGAATGCACTTCAGTCCCGCTTCGATGACAGACCACTTCGAGCTGTCGATCATGATGGGAACGCGCGCAATATCGGGCTCGGCCGCGACCAGGTTGAGGAAATGGGTCATTGCGGCTTCCGAATCCAGCAGTCCTTCATCCATGTTGACGTCGATGATCTGCGCGCCCCCTTCCACCTGCTGGAGCGCCACAGCGAGGGCTTCCTCGTACTGGCCGGACAGAATCATTTTGGAGAACCGCGGCGACCCGGTCACATTGGTGCGTTCGCCGATGTTGACGAAGTTGAGATCGGGCCGCAGCGTCAGCGGTTCAAGGCCGCTGAGTCGCGTGTATGGCTTCGGTGTAGGCAGGACTCGCGGCTTGAGGTTGCGCACGGCCTCCGCGATCGCCTTGATGTGAGCCGGTGTCGTGCCGCAGCAGCCGCCGACAATGTTCAGCCAGCCGTTTGCCGCAAAATCGTGGAGAAGCTCCGCGGTTTCGGCCGGAAGTTCGTCGTAGCCCCCGAATGCGTTTGGCAGGCCCGCGTTCGGATAGCAGCTCAGGTATACCGGCGCAATATCGGAGAGTTCCTCGATGTAGGGACGCATCTGTCGTGCACCGAATGCGCAATTCATTCCCACCGAAAGCATCTTCACGTGCGAGACGGAGTTCCAGAACGCCTCGATGGTCTGGCCGGATAGCGTGCGGCCGCTTGCGTCGGTGATCGTGACGGAAACCATGATCGGAACGCGGCGGCCGCTGTCGGCAAAGTACTTCTCGAATGCAAAGAGCGCGGCCTTGGCATTGAGCGTGTCGAAGATGGTTTCGGCGAGCAGGAAGTCCACTCCGCCGTCCATCAGGCCACGCGTTTGCTCGTAATAGGCGTCGACGAGCGTGTCGAATGTAGTGGCCCGAAACGCGGGGTTGTTGACGTCGGGCGACATGGATGCGGTGCGATTGGTCGGTCCGAACGCGCCGGCAATAAATCGGGGTTTATGGGGTTCGCGGGCCGTGAAGTCATCCGCTTCGGCGCGCGCAAGCATCGCTGCGGCAAAATTGAGGTCGTAGACCTTCGATTCCATCCCGTAGTCCGCCTGGGAGATCGAGTTGGAATTGAAAGTATTTGTCTCGATGATGTCGGCACCGGCTTCGAGATACTGGCGGTGGATGCTTCGGATCAGGTCGGGCCGTGTCAGATTGAGAAGGTCGTTATTGCCCTTGAGATCGGATGGATGGTCGGTAAACTGGCCGCGGTAGCCTGCCTCGTCGAGGTTATAACTTTGAATCATGGTCCCGAGCGGGCCGTCCAGTATGACGATTCGCTCTCGCAGCAGGCTTTCAATTGTCATTTCGGTATGTGTGGGTGTGAATGTGTTGTCCTCCGACAAGAAGTTTACTCGAACGGTGTCCGCTCTTTCAGAAAATGAGAACTGAGAATTGAACATTGAGAAACAAGAATTGAGCAAATTCTTATCTGTCAATTCTCAATTCTCAATTCTCAATGTTCAATGTTCAATGCTCAATTCTCAGTTAAAATCTCCCGGTGGCTCCACGCGTCGTCGAATATCATCATGTCACTCACAATATAACCCGGCCGAACGTTGCCGCGGCACGACGTTTCTACGGCGAGATCCTCGGCTTGCGGGAGATATCGACGATGGGCGATCCGGGCGGGCAACGCCTGGTCTGGTTCGGGCTGGGAAGCAAGCAACTCCACCTGATCATTCGCGACGAACCCGAACCCGCATCCAGCCGGCATATCGCCGCGTATGTGGATGACTTCGATTCGTTTATTGCACACCTTCAAAAACATGACGTCCGCCTCGAAGAGCCGCAACCCGCCCAGTTCTGGTCGCGCCGCGCCGACGGCAGCCGCTTCGCATTCTGCTACGATCCGGACGGAAATCGAATCGAGTTGATGGAGAAATCGGGTACATGAACAGGACCGGGGTGGGCGTTTTTCGGTCGGCGGCGCTGTGGCTGTTTTTGGTTGGATACGTAGCCGGTATGATCCAGCTTCATAAGGCTGGCAATCAAACGGCCGCGAGGCTGATGACTTTCCTGGGGTTGGAGCCCTATCTCTGGACCATGCGAGTGCTGGCATGGGTAGGCGTTGCGTGTATCGGTGTTTGGCTCGCTCGCCATTTCTATAGGAATCCCGCAAAGTTCAAGAGGCTCCTGTTATTGATACCCATTGCGCTGGTCCTTGACCTGAGCTTGATTGTTGTTCCAGTGGAAAGAATTCACTATGTTCAGTACGGCTTTCTCACGTGGCTTGCTTATAAGGCGCTTGGCAAGCCGGCTCTTGCCGGACTGGTTGGATTTGTCAGCGGGGTCGTGGACGAAAGCTACCAATACCTGGTCCTTTATGCAGGCGATCCGGTTATCTATTTCGACTGGAATGATATTACGCTGAACCTGATGGGCGTGCTGGCGGTGCTGCTGTTTGTATTGCCGGGCGAGCCGCCCGGGAAACTGCCGAAAAAACGGATTGTGGCGGCGATTGTTGCGTGGATACTGGCAGTAAGTGTGCTGGTGTTCGT
>CAMAWS010000302.1 GCA_945861845.1 Candidatus Sulfopaludibacter sp. SbA3
CATGGCTGAGAGTGTTTGGGCCGGGCCAATCCGTTCTGTCTTGATTTGCGGCGGCAGCGAAACACCCGCCTTCTCGATGCGGCCTGGTTCTTCCAGCCCGCCGATGAATGTGGTGTAGCTGGAAGGCGCGACGCCGTACTCGTCATTCAGTATTCCGCGAATCCATACATTGGCGGTCAGTTGATACTCGGCACATCCAACACGTTTGCCGATGAGGTCTTTCGGCTCTCGAATGCCGGCGTTCGTATTGATGTAAATGCCGGAGTGGCGGAACGAACGCGATGGAAAAATTGGAAGTGCGATGAACGGCGGCTCGTCCTGAAACATCGAGACGAGAAAGGATGAAAACGACAGCTCGGAAACTTCAAATTCGTGATGCCGCATCTGCCGGAAAAAGGTTTCCTCCACGACGAGGTTCAGGTACGTCAGGTCGATGCCGTCAAAGCGGACGCGATTTTCCATGATCGGACGTGTCCGGTCGTAATCCCAGCACGCCAGGGTTAATCGAAGGTTTTCCGTTTTACTCATTTGTATCTCTTCGTTAAGGAGCCGTGAAGGCGCCCAGCGCGGGCACCAGAATCATGCTCAGGACAGTTATGACCAGCGCAGTGAAAACTGTGGCGACAATGCCAACGCGGAAAAGGGTGCCAAAGCTGATCGCGCCCGAGGCGAACGCGGTTCCGACGGCTGCTCCTGCCCATGGAAATGAAACGGCCAGCGCGGTGCCGGCAATAATCCGGGCGAGAATAGTTGGGTTGTAGCCCAGGTCCCGGGCCACGGGAAACAGAATAGTCGACAGCATCGACGCGGTCGCTGTCCCGGAACCGACGTGGGCAATGATGGGAGTTACAAATCCGGCAAACCATGGCAGTACTGCCGCCGATACGTTGCGGGTGACGACGCCTCCAAACCAGTCGGTTACGCCCAGGCGGACAAGGCCGCCGGCAATGGCGGTGCCGCTTACGACAAGGAACAGGACGTTCCACAGGACGCCCTCCTGAAAATCTTTCGAGACCAGGGTCATCTCGCCGGTTCGCGCGTTCACCGGGATGAGGAATAGAAGAATCATCGCAAGAGGAGGAACGTACCAGATATCCAACCAGCTTATCGTCACGAACGCCGGCAGGAGCCACAGGACGATCATAAGGACCAGGACGAACAGGACGTTCTTTTCACCCTGTCCCAGCGGACCCAATGTCTTTTTCTCATTCCGGAAATATGCTGCTCCGTCAGGGATCGATTTCACTTCCGGCGGCGACATGAAACACAGGATCAAATAGTAGACGGGAATAGTCGCCGCCATCAGGATGACTCCTGTCTCCGTCCACTGCGCGAAACTGACTTTGTATCCTGTCAACTGATCGAGAAGGGAAATCGTGAGCGGATTGAATGGTACGCCAGCCGGCGTCGCCATGCCGCCTGCCGAGGCGCCATACAGCACTGCCAGGCAGGATGCCTGTGTCAATCGAGGTGTCTGGCTGAGAGCTGCGCCCGAGGTCCTGGCGTAAGCCTCGCTGGCGAATTTGGCCACCGACAGAGCGATCGGAATCATGATTGCCACTGTCGCCGCGTCGTCGACCACCGCGGAAACGGCGGCCGAAACGACCATGATCATGAGAACCAGGCGCGCGCCCGAGGTTGCCACGCCAGGCACGCATAACACGGTCATTGCCATTCTCCTGGCGAGTCCGTGTTTATGGAAGGCGTGACCGAAAAGCATGACTCCCAGCAGGAAAGGAAGAATCCGTTGGCCGTAAAGGCCCATGGTATCTGCGAATGACATTGCGCCTACGACCGGAAATAGAATCAACGGCAGGAATCCGGTTACGGCCCAGGGAACAGGGGTTGTAGCCCACCAGGCCAGGACCCACAGATAACAGCTGAGGGCAACATGGGCCTTGGGATCCAGTCCATTCAGGGGGATTGCCAGGACGACGAGGAAAGCTGCCGGGCCGGCAAGGATGCGTAGAAAGAGTCTGGATGCCTTGCCGGCGGATTCTGACGGCTTGGTTTCAGTCTGGAACTGGGACACTGCTTTTCCTCCCCCGATGTTTTCCTTTATTAGGACCGAACGCAAACGCCGTCGCCGAGCGGTCTGCGGACCTTTCGGTTGAACCGCTGGGGCAGTTATTGTATATTGCGCCCACCTTTTTATGGCCACATTTCAAGTCCTTCCGAGCGCGCGGTATCCGCGAGCGCATTCGATTTGCCGGTGGTGAAATACCTGCCATGAAAATGCATTCGAGCAAGTTCCGGGATCCTCTGATAAGTCGAGCTGAGCCGGTTACCGTCATTACTCCCGTCATTGAAGAGGCGCTTCGCGGCGCTGGTATTCATCCGGAGCGTGATCAGGTACTGGATCGATTCATGAGCGCATCACCCCGAATTGCAGTGGTTCATGGCGGAGAGGACCATCCACCCAATATTGGATCGCGGGAATTAGTTCGCCGGTTCATTCGGGGCATCTGGGCAAATGGCGGCCTGCCTTTCGAAGTTTCGCAGTCGATGCCCTGCGAAGAGCTGTCGCATGGGACCGGCGGAGTTCACTACGCGCTCCTGTCGCGCAATTTCTGTACCGCGAGCCTGGCGGCCCACATCGAAGCGCAGGGTTATGACGGCGCCTTCATTCTTGGCGCCTGCGACAAGATGATGGTCGGCTGCCTGAGGGCTCTCATCGAGGCGGACCTCGCGCACCAGAGGAGGAAGGCCCGGCCGATATTTGGCGCTTTCATTCCTTCCATGATCGGCAGGGAGGTTTCCGTCAACGAAGAAGAGAAGAGGAAGTTTGAGCCGCTACGGCACCGGTTGGCCACCGACGAACGGCGTGAGCTTGACGGCCTGCTCCAGCGGCCTTTGAAGCCACACGTTTATGCGCAAATCAAGGCGCTGCTCGACCGTTGTTTTCACAGGCGTCTTGTCCAGGAAGGTGAGAAAGATGACCTGGAACATATGATTGCGAAGTGCGCCTCAATGCCGGGCGCAAACTGCGCGGCATCGGACGCATCCATGGTCAGCCGGATGATGCTGGCTTCCTTCGGAATTGTGCCCCGCCACTTTGATATTTGCCTGAAGCCACCATCGGAAGAACTGGTTTCGGAAGTCTCGCGGCGATTGATCCAGGCAATTCAAAAGCGGGAGCGCCGCGTAAGCGTTTCGAGCCTCGTCCGGTACAATCTTCTCAATGCCGCTTCGGTCTGGAGTGCGACCGGTGGACACACGTCATGGCTCCTGCACCTTACCTACCTGGCCGACGCCATAAGCAAGAAGTTGTCCACGGCAGACATTACGAAAAAAACGGGAACCGTTCCCCAGATACTCGCCATGAATGACGCAACCGGGAATTCGGCATTTGCAATGGCCGTGGAGACCGAGGCAGGCGGCAACTCCGGCATCGATACGATAATGCGAACCCTGGCGGAAAAGCGGCTGATCGAGGATCGAGCGCCTACGCTGGACGGTCCCTGGATGCAGCGCATCATGGACGCCCGCTCGGCGAATGGCGCCTTTGTGTATTCCACCATGACACCCTATTCGCGCTCATGCGGCCTGGGTGGAATGCGGGGAAATGTCTGCGCCAGCGGCGTCATGCGCCTCGGCGCGCACAACCGTACCGGGCTGGATGGCTTCGACAAGAAGATTTACCTCGCCGTCTACTATCTTGGAACAAGGGATCTGCAGTCGGACTTGATGACACTGGATGGCGTCCTGGAGCGGCTCAGGCGCAAGGTGTCGCGCGAGGACCTTTACGACACGTTCGTTCTCAACTGGCGTTCGGGAGCTGTGGACCGCAACGACGAAATGGCGCACTGGAACAAACCAAAGCTCTGGAATTACCTGGTCCATGAGAAGTTGCTTCGCGCGGTGATTGTAGTCGCAGGCGCCGGACCACACGCCTCCGGAATGCCCGAGATCAATCTTGGCGCATCGCCGGCGAACGGATTGAGCGGGACGTGCGTGCTGGTTACGGACGGCCGTGTTTCTTACCAGCACCAGGGGATTTCCGTCGCCCACGTGGTACCTGAAGCCATGGACGGGGGCGGTATCGCGGCCATTCGAACCGGCGACTGGATCTATTTCAATCTTTCAAGCGGCGAATTCCAGGTTGTCAAGCAATCCAGCCGGCGCCATTCATACAAGGTGCTTTCAGCGAAAGAGCTGCTGCATCGCCCGGACCACAAGAAAAGGATTCAGGAACTCGCACGACTTCGCATGGAACTGCTTCCATCCTTCCGGATTCTCCTCGATCAGGTGTCTTCTGCCGAGGCCGGCGTTTCACCTGCGCCTAAGAATTAATCGTAGGTTAGAATTATTTCCGTATGTACGAACTTGTTCTCTTTAAGAATATTCATGATCCGCGCGCAATCGACATTGATCGATATATCGAACTGGGTGGATACGCTGCCGCGGGCAAGGCCATAAAGGAACTCACGCCGGCCGAGGTCATCGAAACGACCAAGCAGTCCGGTCTCAGGGGGCGGGGCGGCGCGGGTTTTCCCACCGGAATGAAGTGGAGCTTCGTGCCGAAGGATACGGGCAAGCCGACCTACCTGTGCTGCAACGCGGACGAAAGCGAGCCAGGCACATGCAAGGATCGCGTCATAATTGAACGCGACCCGCATCAACTCATCGAGGGAATCATGATCGCGTCCTATGCGGTCGACTGCCACCAGGCATTCATTTACCTGCGCGGCGAGTTTTCCCTCGGATACAGGATGATCGAGAAGGCGATCGATGAAGCCCGCGCGCGGGGCTATATCGGCCAGAAGATTTTCGGGTCCGGCTACGATCTCGAGATCGTTCTCCACTCCGGCGCCGGA
>CAMAWS010000303.1 GCA_945861845.1 Candidatus Sulfopaludibacter sp. SbA3
TACCGTGAATGGGAACGTGCTGACGAACGTCAAGCTTCAACCTTTGAATATTGTTGTTCAAGCTCGTTATGTTCGGATTGATTGCCGGCGGTTGTGCGCCAGCAGCAGGCGGTGAATACAGATCGGCGTTTATGAGGATCTTCTCTGTCGGCAGATATGCCACCAACATGTCCGCAGTGTGGTTAAGCCCCTGAACCGGATGGATTTCCAATGTTCGGGTTCCGTCGCCTATCACATGCTTGAGCCGGTTCTCGGGAGAAACACGGACGGGATCAAACACGGGCAACTTGTTCGAGGCGAAGCGCGGATAGTAGGTTGACATCACATCCGGCATCATCAACCGAGGGTGGGGATAAAACACCTCTTCTTCATAGAACTTCTGGCTGGCTTCATGCGACACCACTGTTGCGCCCTGGGTAACATAGGTGCGTATTCCACCGGAGTGATCGAAGTGATGATGGGTCACGACGAGATATCGAATCATCTTGTTCGGAATCAGTTTCTGCACTTCCTTGATCACGGCCAGTGATCGTTCTTCGTTCAACGGGGCCTCAATAACTGTGATGAAATCCTTGAACTCCATTGCTACGCTGTTATGCGAACCGCCCGCAATCAGCCATACTCCGTCCGCCAGCTTCGTCGACGCTACCTGGACCGCCGGAGCCCGCGCCTGCCTTACTGCATCGGGAACGGCGGCGACGACGCTTGGTCCATTCACTGTGACAGCGGTCACGTTGATGTCATAACCATGATGGCCGTTGTACCGAACATCCACATTATGCTGATGGAGGTTCGTCGGGAATTTCACTCCATTGCCCCAGTCCTTGTACGCTTTGTAATCCCACTGGTAATTGTGGTCCCCGATAACGGGATTTCCCATCCAGGTCTGTGCGCGTTCGAGCATGTTCTGGTCATCAATCGCGCCCGACATCTTATATTTTCCCAGGGCCGTGAAGGCAACGTATGTGACTTTCCGTCCCCCCGGTCCCGCGGTCTTTCCGATCGTGCCGTCATCAAGCGCCATCATCATCGTGACTGCGGTCAAATCGCTTGCTTGAAGCGCTGCTTTTACGAATCCGTGCGGCGTTAACATCACATCGATCTGCCGTTGCTCTGCGGCGGTGGGCTGAGGGGCAACGTTCGCGCCGTTCAGGTTCCACGCAAAATCTCCATTAACAATAGTGATTTGTTGCTGGTCCCCCTGAAGCGGCGTTCCACCGCCACCGCGCGGAGGATTGTTTCCCTGCCTGCGAGTGAGGTCTTCTCGCGAGTACTTGGCATCGAAGTCAATGACCCGCTTGAAGGCAGGCATATCAAATCGTGGCCAGTCGTCATTGATGCTGAAACTCTGCCCGAAGGCGCGGACGGTCCCGGTGCCGGTATATTCCATGGTCTTGATATTGCTGGTGCCCATGGCCGCGGCGACAGTCTGCATATACGCCTTTGCGTCCTGAATAACAGTAGTCTGTGCAACGGCTGTCCCGGCCATCAACAACAACATGATTGCCAGAACACCCAACGCTTTGATCTTCATAACCTTCCTCCTTAATTAAATTGTCTGTACGTGAGACGCCGCTAACGAACCGACGGAGTTGAGCCGCCACTGAAAAGCTCACGGCCATCCGCCAGCTTTATGGAGCGCCCATTTGCGGTAGGCCCTCCGGCCTTGGCGCGGAAGCCTTCGATCTCGACAGGGGTCCCAGGCTTTACGGTGTCAACCTTCCAACCAAGCCTGAGCAGGGCGTTCGGAGCACCGAGTTCAAAACGCCATTTCACAACGCTTCCATCGGCTTCCTTGACATCAACATGGAGCCATGCGTGTGGATTCACGAAGTCCAGTTTTGTCACCGTTCCATTCACCTTGACAGGCTTATTCACATCGAATTCCGCAGCAAATGCATGATGCGCCGCTACTGGCGCTGCAGCGATTAGCAGACCCAGTCCCACTATTGCGACACAAAGTTTCGTCTTCACTAGGAAAACCTCCATAACTTAGCGGGCCGGTGGCTCGCCAAAAATATTCTGCAGCGTGAGGCTGCCCTCGGCGCACGCAAACTCAACCGACTCTACACCTTTTGCCAAAGAATCCGGTTACTCTCCAGGGCCGGGTGAACTGGTTGGGATCGTCAATTGTGACTTCGTAATCAATCGTGTTTTCATCGACGATTGTGAAGCGCTACCGCGCTGATTATTGGAAACAATTTCCGTTTCACCTTAAAATTTCCTCGTGACTACTTGAATGGAGCGTTCTTGTATTTGTCTTCCTGAAGGTAAAACACGCATTCGTATTCCAACAATCTTGCGTTCTTTTCCATCCGGCGATACAGCGGCATGCTGATCTTCCACGGTCTCGTGAACACCTTTGGGTCCTCAATTGTTGCTTCGTATTGGATGTGGTCCCCCGAGGGCGTGTAGCGTTCCACAACGTGCAGCGCTTCACTGTGAAAATTGCCGGCGTTATCGAACCAGGCCTGGTCATTAAAATTACTGACATCGACCACAAGAGTGTTGCCTTCCCATCGACCACGCGAGTCACCCATCCAGTTGCCCGGTACACCCTCGGGATGTGCGCCATCCATAAAGATCGTTCGGACGGCGTGGCCATATTCATACCGGATGGCGATGCGGTCCGCCGTTTGAACGATCTCGAAGGGGAAAGGCATATACGTGGCACGTGGCACACCGGGCATAAAACAATTGGCCTCGGTAGGATCTGCCGTCTTCCTGTTTGCGAAGTTCTCCTGTTTCTTCACGATCGCCCAGGCTTGATAGGGAATTTCATTGCCTTCCACGATGCCCAGGCCCGGAGGCACGCCCAGTTCACCAGAGTGGTCCTGAATGTTCCACGAAGCGGTATTCATCGCCTGCCAAATACCGTTCAAGTCGGACTTCCCGTCTGGCATCCGGCGCACAGTACCCGCAGTCTGCGCCGCAGCGGGAATCTCGGCAGCCCAGATGGTGGCCATAACGAGGGCTACGCAAATCGCCGGATATCTCATCCACCTATTCATCAGTCTTCCCTGCATAGTTCCTACTTCACGACCTTGGACCCGGCATCAGCCGTGGCCTCGTCCTGAAGGTTCGTGCCGCCCGAAACGCCTATGGCGCCGATCAGTTTGCCGTCAACGATAATCGGTATGCCACCCGCAACGGGTACGGCTCCTCGCAATGCAAGAAAGCGTAAACCGAGTCCGCCCGCTGCAAGAGCGTCTTCAAACACCTTTGTCGGGCGCCGGAACAATGCCGCCGAGCGTGCCTTGTCGAGCGATACGTCGACGCTACCAGTCTGCGTGCCATCCATTTTCTCAAAGTAAACAAGATAGCCAGCGGGATCCACGATAGCCACCGCCATTGTCCAATTGTTCTTCCGCGCTTCGCTAACTGCCGCTGTCACGGCTTTCTTGGCACTGTCCAGCGTGATGGACAACCCGTACGGTATCGCTGGCGGAGCCGCAAATGGTACTGGAGCATTCTGAGCAAAAGTTATCGACGCACTCGCCACAAACAGGACTGCGAATGCAGAGAATCGGCTAAAGGTCTGGAACATGATGGCTACTCTCCCCTGTTGGAAATGGAATGAAAGCTGCGGTTGTTTTTGTGAATTTGCATATTATCACCGCGCAAATACATGTCAATAAAGTTGTTGGGCCGATGAGACCTGAGAATTGAATGGTGTTAAGCTTCGGAACATGCGGGAAAGCGAACGAATTCGAACAGCCATTATCCGCGGAGGCACCAGCAAAGCCGTGTTTTTGCTCGCCAGCGATTTGCCACGCGACCCAGCGGCCCGAGACCGCGTAATCCTCTCCATTTTCGGAAGTCCGGATCCCCGGCAGATCGACGGACTCGGCGGAGCCGATCCGCTGACAAGCAAGTGCGCCATCATCGCCCGATCAGCTCGTGCCGATGCCGACATCGACTATACGCTCGGCTACGTTGGAATAAGCAAAGGCGCCGTGGACTACGAAGGAAACTGCGGGAACATATCGCAGGCAGTGGGTCCCTTTGCCGTGGACGAAGGGCTCGTACCGGTCACCGAACCGATCACGCAGGTACGCATCTTCAATACGAATACGAACAAGCTGCTAGTCGCCGAAGTTCCCGTTCGCGACGGGAAAGCCCTGACAGAAGGCGAGTTTTCCATCCATGGCGTACCTGGCACCGGAGCCAGGATTGTTGTGGACTTCGTGAACGCCGCAGGCTCGAAAACAGGCAAGCTCCTGCCGACGGGCAATGTCGTGGATGAAATAGCGATCAGTGATGGACGCCGGATCTCGGTCAGCCTTGTTGACGCCGCGGCTCCGGCTGTATTCGTTCGCGCGTCCGATGTCGGCCTCACCGGACGGGAGTCTCCGGACGACACAAAGCGGAACCCGGGAATCGTCTCTGTCATGGAAGAAATCCGAGTGCAGGCGGCGGTCATGATGAAGCTTGCCGCTGACACGAAGCGCGTCAGCCCCGCCGTCCCCAAGGTCGGCATCGTGGCGCCGCCTCAGACCTACCAGACGATCTCAGGGGAAACCATCACCGCATCGGACTGCGACCTGCTTGCCCGCACTCTCGCTCTGGGAGTGATGCACAAAGCTTACGCGGTCACTGGAGGAATCTGTTTGAGCGCCGCCGCGCTGATTGACGGAACTATCGTCAACCAGGTGCTGAGCTCACATGCAAAAGGCAGCGGCGCGGTGAGGGTAGGGCATCCGTCCGGTGTATCCAGCTTCGTGGTAACGGTCGAGCGGACACCATCCGGCCAGTTTGAATTGAAGAAATCCGCGGTGGCTGGGACGGCCCGCCGCATC
>CAMAWS010000304.1 GCA_945861845.1 Candidatus Sulfopaludibacter sp. SbA3
TTTCGATAAACGTCCGGATAGTTGGCCGTATCCGAAAACTGCACGAGCGCAAGATACTCGAGTATCGATTCCAGCAACACCTCGGAGCTGCCGTATCCGGTCTCCCAGTCATCGGATACCAGCGCGACCTCGATTCCGGCATTGATCAAATGAAACGCCAGCGACGCGGTTTGCGATACGAGTTTCTCGAACTTTGCCGCATCGCCCAAGTGTCCAAAGCGGTCGAATGCGAGAATGACTCGCCGGCTTTCCTCGGCCGCATATTCGCGCGTCTTCAGGAGGGCGGTTTTTGCCGAAGCCTTCCAGTGCACATTGCGTGCGCTGTCGGACGGAAGGTAGTTGCGAATCAGGTACAGGTCAGTGCCCAGGCCCCGCTCGAAACGCTGATTCGTGCCCTGCATATCCAGAACGAAATAGTCGAGTTCTTCCTCGGGAAAAATTTCCGGGTAACAGATGCATTCCGCTTCGAGTGTGTATTTCTTGTCTTTGTAGAAAAAGCCAAACGGGTAACGCGATCCGATTCTCACTTCATCGAGCTTGTAGCTCCCGCGCCGCGAGATCCGGGCCTCCCGGATCTGTCCCGAATGGCTGCTGGACCGGATCACCGGAAAGTAGAAAGTTTGAAAACTGAGCGGCCCGTCCTTTGAAGGCGCGACATTCAGGGAAAAACTCGGGAAGATCCGCTTCTGGTTCTGAATTTGAATCGAGATCGGAAAGGCCTCGCCGGCAAAGCATCGCGACGGGCATCGCAATTCCGCGCGCAGGAACCGCAAATTCAATCCCGACAGAAACCCCGATAGAAGCATTACGGCCAGCAGGGCCGACAGGACCATATATAAGAGGTTGTTGTTGGTATTGATGGCAGCGAACAGGACCACGGTCAACGCCCCGAAATAGATCCAGCCTTCCCGGGTGACCTGGTAGCGCGAGAAAAAGGGCAGCCACTCCCAGTCGACGCCGGAAGCAAGCCTTGGTACGAACCGTATGCCGACCCATATCGCAATGCTGAGGGAAATCAGGGCGGATATGCCCGACGCCATCATCCGTCCGTCGCGCGTGGCGCTCGAGGAATACAGCGCTGCGATCATGGCGATCGAGAGGAGACCAATCGAAGTGAGGAAGTTCTTCCACATTGGCGTTGGTCGCATTTCGCCTCCGCCTCAGGCTGGTACGGATACTTGTTCGAGAATGTCCTTCAGCACCGCGCGCGAATCCGTTCGAACCCGTGTGCCGGTGCGCTTCAGGACAAGGCGATGAGCGAACACCGGCTGCGCAAGGAGCTTGATGTCGTCGGGAATGACAAAGCCTCGGCCCTTGAGCAGCGCGTATGACTGCGTGGCCCTGAACAGTGCGACACTTCCACGCGGGCTGATGCCCAGTTCGATTTCCGGATGGTTGCGCGTGGTGTTCACCAACCGGATGATGTAGTCCACTATTTCCTCGGAAATATGAATCGTGCGGCTCTCATCCTGCAGGGATACGACTTCGGCAGGCGTCAGCACGGGCTCGAAAGTAAGGCGGCTGTTCCCGTTAGTATGCCGCTTCAGGATTTCTCTTTCGGCCGCGGCATCCGGATAACCCATTTCGATACGCATAAGGAAGCGATCGAGCTGGGATTCCGGCAAAGGATAGGTGCCGTGGTGCTCCACCGGGTTCTGGGTCGCCAGGACCATGAAAGGGCGGGGAAGCGAGTAGGTGGCGTTCTCGATCGTCACCTGATTCTCGTTCATTGCTTCCAGCAGCGCGCTCTGGGTCTTGGGAGTTGTGCGGTTGATCTCGTCAGCCAGGATTATGTTGGCGAAGATCGGCCCGTGTTTGAACTCGAACTCGTTCATTTTCGGGTTGTAGACGGAAACCCCGAGAACATCGGATGGAAGCAGGTCGCTCGTGAACTGGATGCGGTGGAACTTGCAATCCAGGGACCGCGCCAGTGCGTGTCCCAGCGTGGTCTTGCCCACACCCGGCACGTCCTCAATCAGGAGATGGCCTTCTGCCAGCAGCGCCACAATCGCAAGCTCGATGGTTTCCTGCTTGCCCTTGATGGTCGGGCCGATCGCCTGCCGAAGCGCTCCCATCTTGTCGTGCGTGGCTGTTTCTGCGGTGTTCATGGGTACGGGCCGATTCTAGCATGAGGACTGAATCAAAATTGGAAGGGGTTTTTGTCGGCGCCCGTGATTTGAATGCCGTAATCGGTTATTGTTCTTACCTGAGGTAGCGCATGGACAAACGGACGATTGAGGTTCTCGAGGAACTGTACAAGCAGCTTGAAGACGTGGATTCGGTCAGCGAGGCCGATCGGCCGGTAGTCGAACATCTGCGCCACGACATTGAATCGTTGCTCGCGCAGTCGGGGAAGCCTCCCGCCTCTGAGTCAGGCTCTGTCGTGACTCGCCTTGAGGATGCCGTGGAGCGATTCGAGGTATCTCATCCGGCCCTGACAGCGGTGATGGGCCGCGTCATAAAGTCGCTCGGCGACATGGGAATCTAGAGGCTCAATCTCATCTGCGTCGGTTGACATGCCTGCAGGACGATTTGAGCGCCTGTAAAAGACGTAATTAATGGCGGCTTGGGAGAAAAAGCAAAGATGGCAACTGTAACGTTTGATTTGCCGGAGGGAGCGCTCTCGGCGCTGCGCCTGTCTCCAACTGAGTTCGTCAAAGAGATGCGCCTCGCAGCAGCCTTGCTGTGGTACTCGCAGGGCGAGATATCGCAGTCGAAGGGTGCTGAGATCGCTGCAACGAGTCGCGCCGAGTTCATCGACGAGCTTGCTCGCCGGCGCATTCCGGTGGTGCAAGTCACACTCGAAGAACTGAAAGAGGAAATCCAACGTGACTGACGCGTGGGTGGTGAATGCCTCACCGCTCATTTTGTTTGCGCGTGTCGAGCGGTTCGACCTGTTCGAGCAGCTGGCCCCGAAGTTCATTGTTCCTGAGGCGGTACTCGACGAGATCCGCGCCGGTCAGGCGAAGGACCCAACAGCAAATGGGGCCTTGAATTGGGCTGTGCAGCACAGTCTGCCGAATCTGCCGGTGCCAGCCAGCATCGAGCATTGGGACTTGGGCGCTGGCGAGTCGCAGGTCATTGCTCATGGCCTCGCCGTTTCGCGCTGGGTCGTACTCGATGATCTCGCGGCAAGGCGCTGCGCTGTCGCGCACGGGCTTTCGGTTATCGGATCGCTCGGCATCGTCTTGCGCGCCAAAGAGCGCGGATTTCTGTCCGAGGCCAGGCCATGGGTCAACAAGTTGAAAGCGGCAGGAATGTTTGTGGACGACGGGCTGCTCAACCAAGCGCTCGCAGGCATCGGAGAATAGCAGGGGACAATGAAGCTGAAACCATGGTACGACGTGGCTAAACCGGGAGAGGATTTGCGGGCAGGCAAGCCGATTGATGCCGCGGAATTTGCGGTGCATTTGGATAAGGTTCGTGCGGGAAACGCTCCTGACGACTACCAAATTCCGCAACGGTTCTTCGACGGTACATTTCTGACGTGACTGAAAAAATGTTGATGGTAAACTGAAGAATCTAAACGTGACGGGATCATAGCTCAGTTGGAAGAGCGCCTGCTTCACACGCAGGAGGTCACAGGTTCGAGCCCTGTTGGTCCCATTTAGAATCAATAAGAAGGCCCGGCGTTCCGCCGGGCCTTTGCTCATTAATGGTGCAGGGTGCCACTGGGTGCCAGGTGCGGGTGGGGAAAATGACTCCTGTGTAAGGCGGGAATTGCGCCGCTGCCAAAACAAACGTAGAGAGTGCCAATTTGAAGTCGTGCTGGGAGGCGACAAAATTGGCCGACCGGTTGCTCCGCACAACCAGCCTCTGGATTCTTCCGCGATTTCACTTTGCGAAGTGCCCACTACACGCGAGTGAAGGGTCTCTCGTGGGTTAGTAGCCGACGTACAGAAGTCGTCTTACACGCGAAGGGATCGCCACGCCATGATGACCTGTCGAATTCTGTTTACTTCCAAAGGAAGCAACCGGAAGCGAACCTTAACGGCCGCTTCGAGCATTCGGACAACTTCATCTTTCCTCCGCTGCCGAGTTAGTGCATCAAGAACAGCCATTATTAGCCCATCTCGTTGTAGATCTGGAATCAACTGCCGCCATAGTAGGAAAAGGAATTCAGATACAACACCAATGACTGATCTCAACTCCAAACCAGGGCCGGACATGGTGTTTTCAATAACCCGTAAGAATGTAGACTTGTTCACCCATTCGGATTGGCGGGCAGCTTCAATAAGTACAATGCCGTCCACGGTCGTATGCCGAAAGTTCAACTCAGCGAGGCGAACAGTGAGTCGCGTGTAGGCTTGCCAATCAGCTTCTATACCGCCATGACGAATCTCGCCTCGAAATGGTCGAGATCGGAAGGCCATGGAGTTTCGATGGGGACGGGGCTTTGTTCAGGCTTGTTTCCGAGGCCCATCGAATCCGACTGGCCCATCTCTTTGATCCGGTTCTCGCTGTGCACACTTCTCTCGTTGATCCACTGCCGCACCAGATTACTGCCGTTTACGAGGCGATGTTGCCGCGTCAGCCTCTGAGATTTCTACTCGCGGACGATCCTGGTGCCGGCAAGACAATCATGGCGGGACTGCTGATCAAAGAACTGATCGCCCGCGGCGATCTCCAGCGATGTCTCGTCGTCTGTCCTGGAAGCCTTGCGGAGCAGTGGCAGGATGAACTCGGCCGCCGCTTCCACTTGCCTTTCGAGATTCTAACCAACGACAAACTGGAAGCCGCACGAACCGGAAACTGGTTTTCGGAGAACGATCTCGTCATTGCGCGTCTCGACAAAC
>CAMAWS010000305.1 GCA_945861845.1 Candidatus Sulfopaludibacter sp. SbA3
TCATCAGATCCATTCCCTCCGGGGGAGTCATGCCCATGACGGCGGCAATGAGTTTGAAAATCAATGGCTCTCCCAGGGAAAAGAAACCTTCAGAGCCATTGAGTACCTGCCATCGGGACAGTGGCATTGCGATGACGAGCGCCGGAATGGCCAGGACAAATCCGGCTATGGGGCCCGCGATACCGACATCGAGCAGTGCCGAGCGGTGATGGATTGGCGAACGGATCCGGATGAATGCTCCCATTGTTCCGATGATGCTGGGAAATGGAATGAAGTAAGGCAAGCTGGCCGAGATCCCGTAATATCGACAGGCAAGGTAATGTCCCATTTCGTGGGCCAACAGAATGGTCATGATGGCCAGGCAGAAAGGAAGACCTGCCAGCAGCAGCGAGGGCGAACGGAAAATTTCTCCGAAACTGCCGTCGGCGCTGTCGCCGATCGTGTTTGTAAACGCCTTCATCTGGACGGTTCCAACGACAAGCGTGCTCAGGCAGGTGAGGACAAACAGCGCGATGTTCAACCACGGAAACCGCTCGGTCCGTTCTCCAATGGAAACAGTATCGACGATTCGCGCCAGCTCCGGTGGTTCATCAGCGCCCTGGTGACTTGTTCCATCGAGCGGCTCAAAACTACTACTCATGAAACGAGTTACGGCTTATCTAAAGCGACTGCAAGTCTTTACCAGGTTTGAATCGAACTGCTTTGCCGGGGGGAATGTTCACTTCGGAGCCAGTCCGCGGATTGCGGCCTATGCCGGTCTTTCTGGGCTTTACCGAAAACACGCCGAACCCGCGCAACTCAATACGATCATTGGCCTTCAGGGCATCTTTCATGCTGTTGAAGATGGTATCGACCGCTTGTTCCGCTTTCGTCTTGCTAACACCCGTCCGCTCGACGATTTGGTTCACAAGATCGAGTTTGATCACTGGAAATCCTCCTCTATCTCTTTTGTAACCAATACTTTTTACCATCCAACAGGGATCTGAAGCAATGTCAATTAAAGCCGACTCATGGATTCGAGAAATGGCCGAGCAAAAAGGGATGATCGAACCCTTCAGTGCCAACCAGGTTGCAAAGGGCACAATCTCTTACGGCCTGTCGTCATATGGCTACGATTTGAGGCTGGCCGATGAATACAAGATTTTTGATCCACCCCCGGAAGCAATCATCAATCCGAAATCGATACCGCCGGAATACTATCGCGATCATCGGGGGCCGTTCTGCGATATCCCGCCTAGTAGCTATGTGTTAGGGCGAACCGTCGAGTTCCTTCGCATACCACGCGACGTGCTGACGCTGTGTGTCGGAAAGTCCACTTATGCGCGCGCGGGGGTCCTGGTGAACGTTACGCCGTTCGAACCGGAGTGGGAAGGGTTCGTCACGGTATCCATTGCAAACACGACATCCAGGCCGGTCCGCGTATTCTCAAATGAGGGACTGTGCCAGGTGCTTTTCTTTCAGTCAGACGAGCCCTGCGCGATTTCCTACAAGGATAGAAAGGGAAAGTATCAGGATCAGCAGAAGATCGAGGGGCCAAAGACGTAGTGCCCCGGCTTGCCTACATGGCCAGGCCGCCATCCACCTGCAGGACTTGACCGGTCATATAGCTGGCTGTTGGGGAAAGCATGAACAAAGCGACCTGAGCCATCTCTTCCGCTTTGCCGAAACGGCCCAGTGGAATCTGTGCGAGCGCTTTTGTTCGATACTCTCCGTTCAGGACGGCGGTCATATCGGTCTCCACAAACCCAAGCGCGAGCGCATTAACTGTAATGTTGGCCTTGGCGAGTTCCTTGGCAAGGGCCTTTGTGAATCCGATCATCCCCGCCTTTGATGAAGAGTAATTGGCCTGGCCCGCCATTCCAACGATTCCGCTGATGGATGTGATGTTAAGGATGGTGCCGGATCGTTGTCGAAGCATTGCGCCGACCACCGGTTTAGTGATGTTGAAAGCGCCCTTGAGGTTGGTGTCGATAACGTCGTCCCAGTCTTTTTCACTCATCATCGCGATAAGCTTGTCGCGTGTGATGCCGGCGTTATTCACCAGGATGTCGATACGGCCGAAGCGCTCTTTGACCTGCTTCACAATGTCTTTGGCCTGGTCGAATTTCGTCACGTCCGCCTGAAAACCGATAACCGTGTCGCCATTCGCCACTTCGTCCGCCAGCGCCTTATTCTGCGCGTATGTGAATGCTACCCTGGCGCCCTCGCCTGCCAGCGCCTGGACAATGGCACGCCCGATGCCGCGACTTCCACCAGTAACAATTGCAACTTTTCCTTCGAACAACATTTGCGTGATTGTACCTTACGGCCCCAAACAACCGAATGGCAGCCTTAGCCTGCTCTGGAATTTTTCATCTTGATAAGCAGCCACGCGCCGATGTGTTCGCGAAGTTCGCTCACTTCCGAGCCTGGGTCAGCGACCGGACTGCAATTTCGAACATGGTGTACAGCAGCAGGGCAAGCGCCACGTATTCGAGTTGCCTGGGAGTCCGTACGAATTCAAACAATGATTTACCGGCGCGCAGTTCCGCGGCCCGCCATGAGGGCATCGCCACTCCAAACTCGTCTTCGTCGCGGTCTGGCCGGCCGTCGCGGTTGTCGTCGAAACTGACGATGTAAGGAGGGCCGCCTCGCTCGTCAACCCACTGGTCCCACTTTCGATCGAGGTCCCGGTCGTAGAAGATTCTCCACGGCCTTCCATCGCGTGTGTATTTCGCAACCACGCCGCGGCCTGGCAGTTCCTTTCGCCACTCCTGTAGTGGCGAACCGTATCCCAGGTAATAGGCTGAGAGCAGGAGAACCAGCAGGACTGCAGTTCTCAGCGGAAGCGTAATGAGATCAAGGCGGTTAATTCCCCGCATGTTCGCCGCAGAATACCACGCGCCTTGTCCTGGCCCGAAGGCTCATGCCATGCTGCAACCAGGTGAAATGTGAAAGAAACCCTGAAGATGTGGATTCCACGCCCGCTGCATCCGCCGTTACGCTGGCTGCGCGCGGCCGTGCGGACGCTTTTGCGGAAATGTTTTGCCTACAACACGCGAGTCGAAGCGGAACTGCATTCCTTCACCAACTGCGCGAGCGTGCAAAATCTTCCGGCGATCTCGCAGTACTGGTCCAATAAATTTCTCATTCCCATGCTCGAGCCTTTCGGATTCACGAATGTGATCGAGTTTTTTCGAATGCGGATAGCGGAGATCTGCCGCGGCCATCCCTCTGAAACTGTGGCGATCGCGAGCGTTGGCGCGGGCGACTGCGCGCCCGAGATCAACATTGCCGAATGGCTGCGCGAAATCGGAATTCGGAATTTTTCTTTCGAGTGTTTCGATCTCAATCCGGAAGTCCTGCGCCGCGCGAAGTCCGCTGCCGAGGCGAAGGGAGTTGCCGGGCACTTCACATTCAAGGTTTTCGACATCAACCGCTGGAAGCCCGCGAATAACTACCGGGTAATTCTCGCAATTCAGTCGCTCCATCATGTTCTCGAACTCGATGCGCTCTTCGGCCAGATTCATGCGGCGCTGCATCCGGACGGGCTCTTTATGACTGACGACATGATCGGCCGGAATGGGCATCAGCGGTGGCCGGAAGCGCTGCGGATTGTCCAGGAACTATGGAAGGAACTGCCGGACAAGTACAAATACAACCACAGCCTCAAACGATTCGAGAAGGAGTACGAGAACTGGGATTGCGCAACCACGGGTTTCGAGGGAATCCGCGCTCAAGACGTTCTTCCGCTGTTGATGACGTACTTTCACTTCGACACGTTCGTGGTATTCGGCAATGTCATCGATATCTTTATCGATCGCGCGTTTGGTCACAATTTCGATTCGGGGAACGAATGGGATTGCGCATTTATCGATCGGGTCCATGCGATCGACGTCGTTGAGATCGAGAGCGGCCGGCTGAAACCAACTCATATCATGGCGGCAATGTCGAAGAGCCCGGTGGCGCATGCGAGGGTGCACAAACACCTGACGCCGGAGTTTTGTGTCAGGACAAGCCGGGAAGTGGTTTGAAGAGTATGCTGCGTGCCCCGCAGTTCGCGCAGTTGTAGGTTGGAATGCCCATCGCCTGTTTCACACGCCCTCTTTCCTTCAATTCGACCGCTCCCTGTCCGGCCCCGCAGTTTCCGCAGACATTAAAGTATGAAGGGGGCAGTGGGGGCAGCTCGACGCCTCCACGCGCGAACACAAACCCCCAGCCGTAGCGGCTGGTCCGCAGTCCCGTATACCTGTCGAGCGTCCGTGTGAGGACATTGACGGCATGTTTGATCGCGGATCTTTTCAGATAGACGAAGCCACTGAACAGGTCGATCACCTGAATCATCCGCAAACCAGACAGGCTTTCCACGTCCCGGATCAGGCCATCGTGTGTGAACCGGTTTACGTGGCCTCCGCCGTTGAATAGAAACCGATAAAGCGTGTCGTCGAAGCCATGACCGTCGGGTACCGAGACCCAGAGCATTCCGCGCGGCTTGAGGACCCGGCCAATTTCAGCCAGAACGAGCGAGTAGTCGTGGAAGTGCTCCATCGTATGATTACAGACGACGGCATCCACGGATCCCGCAGCAATCGGCAGTGTTGAAGACGTTGCAAGGACATACTGGAATCGCGGGCTGCTGCGATCGATCTGCGCTGCGTTCAGCACGACATCGACGCCGAGCACACGGCACTCGTAATTGGCGTATTTGAAGCTTGATCCGCCACAGCCGAGGTCCAGGACGATGTTTGCCGGCCCGAGAGAGCGTAGAATGTTTTCCATTTAGCGCCAGGACTTTGAGGGCAATAACAACATGATGA
>CAMAWS010000306.1 GCA_945861845.1 Candidatus Sulfopaludibacter sp. SbA3
GTTGAGCGCGGGACTGCTGTTTCCTGTCTCCATCGTCATCGGCTATGGCATGGGTTATTTCCTCGACAAGTGGCTTGGTACGTCGTTCCTCAAGATCGTCTTCCTCCTGTTCGGCGTTGCCGCAGGTTTTGTGAGTTTCTTTCGAACCATCTCGCAGCTCGGAAAGGACGAATAAGACCTGATGACGAGTGACGCGTGGTTCAATGGCCTCGATCGGCGGCTGGACCGATCCAGCCTCATCCTTACCCTTGCCGCAATTCCAGCCGCTCTCTATTTCTATTCGCTGGCGGCCGCGCTCAGTATTGCCATTGGGGCAGGCCTGTCCTATGTCAATTTTCGCTGGCTGAAACAGGGCGTCGACTTTCTCATTCTGCAGGGAGGGGAGGGCGGAGGTGGACGCCGGGTATTGTTTCGATTCATTGCCCGGTACGCTTTGATAGCGTTGTTTCTGTATGTTACGATTCGTAGTTCGTTGCTGCAGTTGGTTTTCGTCTTTGCAGGACTGCTTGTATACATAGCCGCAATTCTTATCGAATGTGTTACTGAGGTCGGTCGAGTCTTAATCGGGGATTATCGGAATGGAAGAACATGAACTGGCAATAGTGACGTGGGTGAACGAACTCCTGCCGGGCCCAACAATACCGGCGCACGTCGTCATGGAGACCGTCGTTCTGCTCGCGATCATCGTCTTATTCAGCATCTTACGCACACGGCTTTCGGTGGAGTCGCCGGGCAAGTTCCAACAGGCTTTTGAACTTTTCGTGGAGTTCTTGAAGGAACAACTCGAGGCGAACATCGGTCACGACGGCCACAAATACCTTAATATTATTGGAACTTTCGCCATCTTTATCGTTTTTGCGAATCTGCTTGGCCTGATTCCCGGATTCGTTTCGCCCACAAGCAATGTGAACGTGCCGGCGGGCTGCGCCATTGTGGTGTTTCTGTACTACCAGTATCAGGGCATGAAGAAACAGGGTGTACTCAAGTATCTGAAACACTTCATGGGCCCGGTCGCTCTACTGGCGCCGTTGATGATCCCGATCGAGGTCATCGGCCATATTGCCCGGCCGGCCACGCTGACGATCCGGCTTTTTGCCAACATCATGGCCGAAGAACTCGTGATCACGATCTTCTTCGGAATCGTTCCTCTGCTTGTGCCGTTGCCATTTATGGCATTCGCCATTTTTGGCGGGCTGCTCCAGGCATTCATTTTCTGTACGCTGACGATGGTTTATCTCGGCGGCGCCGTTGCTACCGAGGAACACTAACCGCTGCATGCGTGAGGCCAGCTGTAAGGGGTTGCTGGCAACCACCTCCGTGCGGCATTCATTTCATAGGAGAGTAACCGTGAGAAAACTGCATTTCGCTTTGTTGATGACGTTTGTCATTCTTATGTTCACCACGCCCGTATTTGCCCAGGCTGAGGGCGGGGGAATGGTCCACGCCGACTGGGTTGTAATCAGCGCCGGCTTCGCGATGGCGATTGCTTCGTCCGTCTGCGGACTTGCGCAGGGCAAGGCCATCTCCGCCGCTTGCGAAGGCCTGGCTCGCAATCCCGGCGCCGCTCCGGCAATCCGCTTCGCGCTCCTTCTCGGCCTGGCGCTCATCGAATCCCTCGCCATCTACACACTGGTTGTCATCTTTGTGAAGGTCGCGTAAGGACACTGAGGGGACCGAATTCCTTGTGGAATTCGGTCCCCTCAATTCTTCGACACGCATGTGCCTGGCCGCAGCGTCCACAGTTCGGCCGATCTCCTTTGAAACAGTTTAGTGAGCCGATTTCCTCAGTCTTTGCTGGCTTTGGTTATGCGCGCGCCGCAATCCACAAAAGGTTGGCAGTCTTTACCTATCTTCATCTGGACGCCAATCGTTTGTTCGGTTTTATCCGGCACCGCCCGCAGGAATCCCCTGCCTGACGGCGGAACTTAGAGATGGGAATTCCTTAGCTTACCAACCCACGCAGTCTTTGTTTTTCCTGTTAGGTAACCATCATCACAGATAAACTGCTGACCATCTTCCTCTAATGCTCCGTTTAGGGGGTACTGGTCGTTCCGTCTTATCGAGCGGTTGAATTCAAGGATTCCGAGCTAGCTTGAGCGGGTGAATACTAGTTGGGCGGACGTCGCAAAGGTGGTCGCACGCATTCCCGAAATGTAGAATGGGTTCGTGCCTGAACTCAGCCGCTTCTTCGGCATTATTATTCGCATGTTCTCAGAGGTCGGTACGCAACATCACACGCCGCACTTTCACGCTTACTATCAGGAAGAAGTCGGCATTTTCAGTATCGAGCCTGTCGAGATTATTGCGGGCTCATTGCCTAAACGTCAGAGGCGATTGGTTGAAGCGTGGGCTGAATTGCATCAGCAAGAATTGATGGCCGACTGGGATACATTGCAACAAGGAAGAACACCACAGCCGATCGAACCGCTAAAATAGAAGTATGAGCCATCCAATTCATAGAGTCGTTGAGTTCGAGATCGCAGCGCCTTACGTGCTTCGCATCCGTTTCGATGATGGCACGAGTCAGAGAATCAACTTTCAACCTGTTCTGGCTGGCGAACTGTATGCGCCCCTTAATGATCTCAATCTATTCAACCGAGTGAGCATCGATCCAGAAGTGCGCACTCTAGTTTGGCCAAACGGCGCGGACTTCGATCCAGCAACACTGCATGATTGGTCCGTGCATGAGAAAGCGTTGTGCGAGAGAGCAAAACGCTGGCAAATGGTTCAAGCCTGAGCGGTCCACTTCCGAAAGGCCGCCCAACAAGCGGCTGGAGCGGACCGCAGAAAAGCGCGGCCGCCCAGCCGCAGGCCGTTAGATGGCCTCAGCAACAAGAATGCATCTCAGCAGGGAGGTATTCGTGAAGACAAGCATGTGCGTCGTTTTGTTGTTCTCTTTGGCGCTGACGGCATCTACAGCCGCTGCGCAACCAGCCCCGTTCAACGAGATCGGGCTGACCATGGGTCACTGGCACATCGCTTCAAAGGATGTAGAAGCGAACAAGAAACTCGTTCTTGCCATGGGCGGCAAGCTGTTCATGCCCGGCGGAAACCCGCTGGTCATGTTTCCCGGGGTCTATATCAATTTGAACCTCGCAACCGAGATAGGAGATGGCGGCACAGAGGGTTCGGTGGTGAACCATGTCGGCTTCATCGTCAACAACATCCGGGAGCGCGTCGCCCAGTGGAAGGCCGCGGGCGTGGCAGTGCTCCCGGGCAACAACAACCGCGTGGACCAGGCCTTCGTGGTGACGCCGGACGGCGTGCGCATTGAAATTCTGGAAGACAAGACGCAGCCGGCGGCGATCCGCGGCGAACATGTCCACTTGTCCCTGCCAGAAGCTGACATTCCCAAGGCTCAAGCGTGGTATGCGAAGACCTTCGGTGGAAAGGCGGGCATCCGCAACGGCGCTCCGGTCGTAGACATTCCGGGAGGACAGCTTCGGTTCGCCACGGCAGATGCGAAGCAGGCTGGAACCAGGGGGCGCGTGCTTGACCACATCGGTTTCGACGTGAAGGATCATGGAGCCTTCGTAAAGAAGATCGAGGCGGAAGGCATCAAGCTCGACGAACCGGTTCGCAAGAGTGCCGCCGGCAACACCATTACGTACATCACCGATCCGTGGGGCACCCGCATCGAGATTGTCGAGCGGGCACCGCTGGGGCCGCAGGTGCAATGACCTTGGATCAGTAGTTCTGTTTGACCGCTCCCGCCTACCGAAAGGCGTTGGCGGCCGCTGAGACTGTCCAATCGAGGATTCGTGTGGGGAGGATGCCGAGGTACAACGTGCCGGCGATCGTAATTGCGAGGGCGAGCTTCAGCGGACCGGTGACGCGGGCGTCGGTAAATTCTTCATTGGGATCGCGCATATACATCTGCACGATCACGTAGAGGTAGTAATAGAACGAAACCACGGTCGTGACCACGCCGATAACAGCCAGCCAGATCATCCCGGATTCAACAGCAGCCCTGAAGATGAAGAATTTTCCGGCAAATCCTGCCGTCCCAGGAATTCCCGCGAGCGAGAGCATGAAAAGAGCCAGAACGGCGGCCAGGCCGGGCCGTTTCGAGGCGAGGCCTGCGTAGTCGTTCAAAGAGACCATCTTGTCTTCGGAGCGGCTCAATATGGTGACTACTGCGAATGCCCCAAGATTCGTCAGGCTGTACGCCAGCGTATAAAAGAGGATTGCTGAAACGCCTAGCTGGGATCCGGCGGCAAACGCCACGGCAATATACCCGGCGTGGGCAATTGAAGAGTAGGCCAGCATGCGCTTGATATTCGGCTGGACGAGCGCAATGACATTGCCGAGCAGCATCGTGAGCGCAGCCACAATCCAGAATGCCGATGTCCAGCGATCTTCCAGTGTTGGAAATGCCGTCATGAAGATGCGCATAAGCACGGCGAAGCCTGCGGCCTTCGGCCCCACAGACATGAACCCGGTGACCGGGGTAGGCGCGCCTTCGTAAACGTCGGGCGTCCAGACATGAAATGGCGCCACCGCTACTTTGAAGCAAAGCCCGATAAGCATCAGCGCAGCGGCCAGGGATACCAGGCTCAACTGAATATTGCCGGTTCTTAACGAGTCGGCTATCGCGATGAGATTAGTGCTTCCCGTCGCTCCAAATATCAACGCGACGCCATAGAGGAAAAAAGCTGAAGAAAATGAGCCGAGCAGGAAGTACTTCAATGCCGATTCATTGGACTTCAGGTCCGTGCGGCGGAATCCTGCCAATACATAAGTCGCGATGGAGAGGATTTCGAGACCGAGGAACACCATTATGAGTTCATTCGAT
>CAMAWS010000307.1 GCA_945861845.1 Candidatus Sulfopaludibacter sp. SbA3
TGGGACTCGCGGGGGGTTCCGGGTCGAAATCGAATCTCAAGCTTCGTTCCATCCGGCAACTCCTCAACATAACGGCCACAATCGTCCACAAAGACGACCGGATGACCGGCAGCCAGCGCATTCTTACGAGCCCGGAGACCAGCTGTTACGGCAGCTTGCGCGAACTCCTCAGTGAGAATGTGGGCGGACGGCATGACTCCATTATCACGCACTTGCTTCGACGATCATGCTCGGTTCCCTCAGTTCCCGGTTGCGCCCGCTCCGACGGTTGCCGACCCGATTGCAAAGCCTTCCACATTTCATCGTCTCCCCGGGGGTGCTGCCGTCGCCCCGGAAGATCTCTCCAGGTGCGGAGCGCCGAAGCGGCGGTATCACTTGGCCGAAATCATCCCCAACGTGCGGCCGTGCCCATGATAGAGTTGAAAATTGATCAAAGGCATGAAAACAGCCATTTTATGCGGCGGACGCGGCATACGCCTCCGCGAAGTGGCCGATTTGCTCCCGAAACCGATGGTCCACGTGGGCGCCAAGCCAATCCTCTGGCACATCATGAAGATCTACGGTTCCCACGGATTTAACGAATTCGTATTGCTGCTCGGCTACAAGGGCGACGTCATTCGGGAGTTCTTTTACAACTTCGCGCTGCACACCGCCGACGTCACGATCGATCTAAGCCGCACCGATGCCGGGAGGCTGATGTTCCACAGCGCACCCAGCGAGCCATGGACAGTCACCATGGCCGACACGGGCGAAGATGCCATGACCGGCGCCCGCATCTGGAACTCCCGCCGCTACTTCCAGGACGCCGACGCGTTCATGGTCACCTACGGCGACGGCGTTGGCGATATCGATATACGATGCCTGCTGGAATTTCATCGTGCGCACGGAAAGATTGCGACAGTAACGGGAGTTCGCCCGCCCGGCAGATTCGGTGAACTACAAACCGAAGACGGCCTGGTGAGAACATTCAACGAAAAGCCGCAAGTCACGGGCGGCTTGATCAATGGCGGTTTCTTCGTGTTCAACCGCGAGTTCATCGGTTCCTATCTGAACGATCGCGAAGACCTGGTCTTGGAACAGGAACCGCTCGCACAACTGGTAAGCGACCGGCAACTGATGGTGTTCCCCCACACCGGGTTCTGGCAGCCCATGGACACGCCGCGAGAACACCAATTGCTCAATGATCTGTGGGCATCCGGTAAAGCTCCGTGGAAGACGTGGTGATCCGGCAGCGCTATGTTCGGCAACCAATATCGAGGGAAGAGAGTATTCCTGACCGGCCATACCGGGTTCAAGGGGGCTTGGCTTTCCGAATGGCTCACGCAACTCGGCGCCGAAGTCACGGGGTTCAGCGACATTGCTCTCCCCCCGCCGTCTTTGTTCAGCGCGCTGGGCCTCGAAGATCGAATCCGGCACGTGATTGGCGACGTTCGCGACGCTTCGGCGCTCGCCGCCGCGATGCGTGAGTCGAAGCCCGACTTTGTTTTCCATCTGGCCGCGCAATCGCTGGTGCGCTCGTCCTATCGAATCCCGGCCGAGACCTTCGCCGTGAACGTGATGGGCACGGTGAATGTTCTCGACGCGATCCGCAACCTTCCCCAACCCACCGCGGCCGTCATCGTGACTTCGGACAAGTGCTATGAAAATCGCGAACAAGTCCACAGCTATCGCGAAGAGGATCCTCTGGGCGGCTTCGATCCATACAGCGCCAGCAAGGGCTGCGCGGAGATCGTTGTCAGTTCCTACCGCCGGTCGTTCCTGCAGGCCGCCGGCGCTTCGACGGTCGCGAGCGCCCGCGCCGGTAACGTCATTGGAGGCGGTGACTGGGCGGAACATCGCATCGTCCCGGATTGCGTGCGCGCGCTGTTGAATCATGAAGCCATCCTGGTCCGCCGCCCCGCATCCACCCGCCCCTGGCAGCATGTGCTGGAACCGCTGAGCGGCTATCTTTGGCTGGGCGCTCTCATTTCCGCGAATGACATTAGCGATTGCACGGCCTATAATTTTGGTCCGGATCTCAATGCCAACCGGAGCGTGTCCTCGCTGGTCGCCGAAATTCTGAAGCACTGGCCCGGTAGCTGGGTAGAGACGTCCGACCCCGCATCACCGCATGAGGCGGGCCTGTTGAATCTGGCCATTGACAAAGCGTTTCACCATCTCCGCTGGAAACCGGTCTGGCCATTCGAGCAGGCGGTGGAAGCTACCGTCCGGTGGTACCGCGACGTCGCTGGCGGCAAGGTAGGGGCCCGCCGGCAAACGCTTTCCGATATTCAAGAGTACAGCGCCGATGCACAAGGTCTCGGCGTTGAGTGGGCGCGGTTCTGATGGGATCTCTTATGCAAACGGCACAAATTCAAGGCGTCACCATTCACCCTCTCCAGCAGATCCCGGACGAACGCGGCAAGATCATGCAAATGCTGCGGGCCGACGCCCCTCATTTCAAAGGGTTCGGCGAAATCTATTTTTCCGCGGTCTACCCAGGGGCCATCAAGGCGTGGCACGTCCACAAGGAGATGACGCTCAACTATGCGGTCGTTGTTGGAATGATCAAGCTGGTTCTGTACGACGATAGAAAAGACTCCACCACCCGCGGCAATCTGATGGAGCTTTTTGTCGGAGAGCAGAACTACTGCCTGGTTACCGTCCCGCCGCTGGTCTGGAACGGTTTCAAAGGCATCGGCCAGGAAATGGCGATCATCGCCAATTGTTCGACAATTCCCCATCGCCCGGACGAAATTACGCGATTGGATCCGTTCAGCCCTGAGATTCCCTACAAGTGGGATCTCCGTCATGGCTGAACTCCCTAGACTTCTGATTCTCGGCGGCGCCGGTTACCTTGGATCGCGCATTTCCGCGGCGTTAGCCGGAGAGTACGAGGTTTACATTACCTATCGAAGTCTCCCCTTGGCCCGAAAACGATGGCTCGCGCAAGTGCCGTCCGTTACCGCGGTCTCATTCGATTCCCCGCTTCCCGATGTTCCCTTCGACGTGGCGATCAATCTGGCCATGCCGAGCGCCGTAGAGGCGGGCAAAGACGAGGAAGGCAGTCTGGCGCAAGCGCTGCGAGTTTCTGAAATCCTCACTTCCTTGGCGGGACAAGGCCGTTTGAGGCGCCTGCTTCACCTCTCCACATTTCACGTGTACGGAACGCCGGCGCGGGAGCGGTACACCGAACAGGACGAACCCCGGCCTCAGCATCCCTACGGCCGGGTTCATTTGGCCTGCGAAAACAAACTCCGGGAGGCCTCCCACATGGAGGAACTCTGGATTGTTCGCCCCACCAACATCGTGACGGCCCCGGCCCATGCGGACCTGGGGCCTCAATCCCGGGTGCTCTTTCTAGATCTGTGCCGCCAAGCCGTGCAATCGCGCCGCATGGTGCTCCATAATGACGGCCTCAGCTACCGCGACTTCCTCCCTTTCGATGACGCCCTCGCAGCGATTCGTTTGATCCTGACTATTCCGCCAGCGGATTCGCCCATCCTGAACCTGTCGGCAGGAGTCTCCAGCCGCCTGAGTGAAGTGTGTGAAATGATCGCGATCCGTGCGGTCGACACACTGGGCTTCCGTCCGGAACTGGCGTTCGGAACGGGCATTGACGATTACAGAGTTCCGTTCCAGGTATGCAACCAGCGTCTGCATGATCTCGGTTGGAAGCCGAGAGGAGACCTTGAGCTAGAGGCCGACAAGATCCTCACGTTCTTTGCGGGAACGTCGTAGGAATCACGATCCCATGGTCCGACGAGCTCGGCTCGCGAACTGCCGCATGCGTTTGAACCATCAGGACTCCTTTGTTCACGATAGTATTTGGCCGGAAATCACCTCACTATCCAGATTGGGTACCCAGGCCGAACGCATCTCGAACTACCACAGCGTGCTGGCTTCAGCCCAACCTGCGGGGTCGCTGACGCCAATTTGGCCACGTTGACGAGTATGCATGTTCGGTGCATACTAATGCATATGCGAACTACGTTGATCATCGACGAGAACCTGCTCCAGTGTGCCAAAGAACTCACTGGTATCCAGGAGAAGACCGCCTTGGTTCGGGCCGGACTACAAGCGCTGATTGCCCGTGAAGCCGGCAAACGACTCGCCGCGCTTGGCGGCACACAGCCCAAGATGTCGAACATCCCGCGACGGCGATCTGCCTGATGGTGCTCGCCGACACGTCCATCTGGATTGAGCACTTCCGTCACCGCGAGCCAACCTTGGCGGACCGTTTGTCGGAGGGACTCGTATTGATGCACCCTTTTGTTTCCGGCGAGCTGTCGTGCGGCAACCTGAAGGACCGCGCGGCCATCCTGTCCGATCTGCAGGCGCTGCCTCAGTCCAAGCTGGCATCGAGCGCGGAAGTCTTGCAGCTTATCGAAGATCGGCGGCTCTGGGGACGAGGATTGGAATGGATTGACGCACACCTGCTGGCCTCAGCCTTGCTGTCGAACTGCCGGTTTTGGACACTTGACATCAGGCTCGCAAAGACGGCAAGGGAACTCGGGCTGGGCTAAATGCGGTGCACTTTCGCGATCAATCCGCTGGCGCTCCAGGTAGGATTCGAAGCTGCAATCCCAATAAGCGCGTAGAGTGACTGAAAAACCCAACTCCCACCTGACATCTTCAACTGCGGGCGGGTGAAGTGCCTGTCTGTCCACAACCCCGACAACCTCGAATCAACTTCAGCTTGACTTTCCCGGCTCCACTATTCTAATGTAACGATTCGACTTGTTTGCGCCGCGACGGGGTGGAATCATATCGATTTATGGCGGATCAAGAAACGCAAGCGCACACCCTGG
>CAMAWS010000308.1 GCA_945861845.1 Candidatus Sulfopaludibacter sp. SbA3
GAGCGATTTCACCGAATCGATCGACGTCGCGCCGACCGTTCTCGACATGCTGGGCGTTCCTCCCTTGCCGCTGATGCACGGCCGCAGCCTGCGCCCGTATCTTGAAGGCAGGCGGCAAGCGGCGGCGCGCCGCGATCACATCTTCAGCCAATACCTGGAGAACGAAGAGGCGTGCATCCGCACCACCCGCCACAAGTTCATCTTCTGTACGGGGCGAAGGAAGCGAACCGACGGGTATCTTACGGACAAGCCCACGCCGGGGCGTTACATCCGTCTGTACGATCTCAAGAAGGACCCGGGCGAATTTACCGATATCGCGGCCAGGGAGGAGGGCACGGTCGCTTGGCTGCGCGGCTTGATGCTCGAACGCTTTCGCAAGACCCATCCGGAAGCGGCGTCACTTCCGCGCGGATTGAACGAAGAGGAGTCGCTCGAATGGTTTCTCAGGCCGCGCGACGCGCGGGCGTAAGCTTTCCGGAACTACGGCAAGAGCAGCAGTTCAAAAGTTCATCCTCCCTGTCATTGTCGGAAAAATGGAGTTCTGGTTGCGGCGGGTTCAGTCAAGGCCGAGTGCACGTCTCGCGCCGCGTCGCATGGCTTTTGTCTTGAGGTCGAAAAGCCGCGGGTTCGAATCCAGACTGGGGCGCCTACTCGAGCCGGCGGGGAGACGACCTGGGAGCCTCTACCAGATCACACCCATCAGCGCCTGAGCGATCAGCATGCGATCGAAAGGGCCTTTGTGGAACAACTGGAGCTTCTCAGCCGCGCGGGTGTCCGTTTCGGTGAGCGAAAGACTCGCGATTCCCGAGTCTCTGCGAACGGCCGGGGTCAAGGCCATACCGACTTAGCGAAATCATCAACAGGAACAGCTTTATAGCTCCCGAGTGACCGCGCATCCGGAACTTATCCTGGGTTCCGTTGGCGAGTTCGAGACGTGTCCAGACCAGCATCGGGCAGTCCTAGAAACTCTACACTACGCCGTTGATCGTGGGCTGCGGGCAGGAAGCTCTGAAAGACGTTCCGAAAAGGGAAGGATTCGGGACAGGCCATAAAAGATAGATCGACATTTGCAGCCAAGCGCAAAGCTGCGGGCAGGAACCTGTAGAGCTACGGCCGATGGGCGTCGATCCCGAAGTCACGCTGCACAACGTCGTACCAGGCATCGTCGTTCAGAGCATTCCAGTCCACCCACTGCTCGTCAGTCATTGACGCTCTCCAGGCAACGAAGGGTGCGGCGTTCGGACCGGGCAAGTGACGCAATTGCCATGTGCCGCTCTCGATGATCTGGCGAATGGCAGCGGCTGAGGCATCGGGAGATATCGGGCTCGCCAGCGATGCGTGGAAAAGGCCAGAAAATCGGTCCACTTGCCGGTAGATCGACGGCGATCCTTTGCTGATATCACGCGCCATGCGGGTATCCTGAATGCCCGGCTCTATAAGAGCAACCCTGATATTGAAGGGCTTTACTTCGCCGGCGAGCGCTTCACTGAACGCTTCCAGTGCGAACTTGGAAGCGCAGTAGGCGCTGAGCGGAGAATGGGCAATTCTGCCTGAGATGGATGAGACGTTCACAATGCAGCCAGATTGGCGTCCACGCATCTGAGGAAGCACAGCCTTGATGCAGCGTACCGCGCCGAAGCAGTTTGTGTTCATGACGGCGATCATGGATGACATCGGCAATTCCTCCACCGATCCATGGACTTCGATGCCGGCATTGTTGACCAGTACGTCGATCGGTTCCGAAATGGCCTTGAAGCAGGAACTCACCGATTCGTCAGAATCGACATCCAAGGGTAAGACCTTGATCCACAATTTTTCGTTTGCGGCGGTCTCCTCTAGCTGCGGTGCCCGCTCGGGATGGCGCATTGTGGCAAGCACCTGGTGCCCCCCGCGAGCGAGCTCAAGCGCAGTTGCCAAGCCGATTCCCGAACTGCAGCCGGTCACAAGAACAGTAGACATTCCACCAAGGGTAACAAACAGCGAAGACCAAGCGCCGCATCCCAGGCGTTTCAAAAGGGCATGTTTGACACGTCGCCCGCACCCATGCAAATTAACAAGGCGGAGAAACCGGCGCGTGTCTGGTTCTCCAACCGCGTGTTCGGAACAGGGTTCTACTTGGGGAGCCAAAGTCTCCAGCTCGGCTACCCAATCCGCACACAAAGTTGCCTAACTGAATCCTCTTTCTTCATCGATTCAGGCCGCCGACGGGTCCGCTTGCCGGACGCCAGCCTGCGTTACGTGAATCCGGTAGGACACAAACAGCAACCCCATCAGAGGGAACACCAACAGGGACGATTGCCAGCCAGCGGTCCGCGCCGTCATTACCATCAGTCCCGCGGCGGCCGCACCAGCCAGGTAATACGGGAAGGACCAGAAGCAGCAGTTCTTCCAAACGCCGCTCGTCGCCCCCGTCTGCGCGAGCGAAAGCACCGCCGACACCATCAGCGTATTGCTGAAATAGAGAATTGTGGTTGACAGAGCCAGCAGTCCCATCATGCCAAGGTCGATTCCAGATGCCTGAACCGCCCACTTGCCTGCAATCCACGCCAGTCCGGCGCTCAGAGCCAGACAGGAAGAACTGAACAGCACCTGTACCAACGCCGGCCGGTGCTTGGGTTTCCAGACGACCTGCACGGCCCCGGCAATCGCGCTCATGAGCACGGTTTCGGAGAAGCTCAATTCGGCCAAAGCGACAAGCAACAGAACAAAGTTAACCGAGAGCGTACCGGTTATGCGCGGCAGCCGGACCTTCAGAGTGGACGCCACCGCCGCCAGTGCCAGATAGGCGATGAGCCGCAGCGGATCTTTCGATTCCCACTTCCAGGCAGCCACGGAAAGCAACGCCAGCGCGGCGAGGAGGATAGTGACGACGTAAGTTCTCGCTTTGGCCGGCAGAGTGGAACCGGTTTGCGCCGAGCCGCTCGAAGTTGGCCGCAGTTCGGCCAACCCAACGAAGAAATGGACCAGGTACGCCAGCGGCAGCAGAACGACCCAAGCCCCGTCTCGAAGCGATTCCCCAGACACCAGGGTAAGGCCCACCAAAGCGACGCCGAGCAGATAGTAAGGGAAGGACCAGACATACCATTGCTCGCACACCTCCGAAAGGCGCTTCTTCTGGAGCAGGGAGAGAATACCGGAAACCAGAACCGTGTTGACCACGAAATAGGCGGCGGCCGCCAGAGCGAGCGCAACGGGCTGAAAGCGGCCGGCTTGCGAGATGGGCGCCATCCCGGTGAGCAGGAAGCATGCCCCCACGCTGACCGCGATGTTTGCCATATTGAAAAGCACCTGAATGGGCGTGGGCTTCGAGTTTGCATTCACCGCGGACTGAACCAGGGCGGCCAGACAGCCGGCCACCAGAGTTTCCGGAAGGGTGAAATGACAGATTCCGAACAAAATGAACGGAAAACTCAAGGAGTAGGTGCCGTTCATGCCGGGGAGGCGCAGTTTTACCGGTGCGGCCAGCGATGCAAGCAACAGATAACCGAGCCAGACCAGAGAGGCCGACGAATTCCACTCCAGAAGCGAAGTGGCCAGAACGGTGGCGCCTGCCGCGATTACTGCGTATATGTAACTCTTGGTTAATGTAGTCATTGACTTACCCTCTGTCATCCCGGATTTGCCCGGAAGGTCCGATTTTATTAAATGAAGTACGTTTAGTAGTTCCGCTATTTGGAGAATTCAGGTACAGACGCTCAATTATCACGGTCGCCGTTGGCCAGAACGCTCAGACTCGCACCACCGACTTGCGACGAAGACAGGATTGAGCTGTCGCCCCAGACGGCAGAACTTCCGGCGACCGTCGTGTCACCCCAGACCGCCGAATCACCCCAAACGGCCGAGTCGCCCCAAACCGCTGAAACGCCGAATTTTGCAGTGTCGCCCCAAACCGCGGATTTGCCGAAGGTCACCGTCGTTTTTCCAGTGGCCGGATCGTACACCGCCGTCGGAGAGAGCGCCGTCCCGGTGGCCGTAGTGCTGTTTTTAAGCGCGGCCCAGACATTGGGGTAACCTGCGCCGACCGTGAAAATGTCGTAGTAGCTTGTAAACGTTTGTCCCGTCACCGGGTCCGTGGCGATGGAAAGTTGCGGGAAAGTCTTAGAGGCGGTTTTCATCAGTCGCGCCTTAACCTGGTCTGGAGTCAGGCCAGGCGTCTTTTGCAACAGCAGGGCCACGGCTCCGCTGGTAACCGGGGTCGCCATACTGGTTCCATTCAACATAAAGTAGGAGAGCGACGGCACCTGCGACGTAGATCCTTGCATGAGTGCGGATGTGGGGATCGCGGTCGAGGGAAATCCGTTCGCCAGAAGCGTGTAACCGCTCAACAGCGAGGCGATGTGGTTGCCGGGAGCCACGAGATCCGGCTTCACGATGTGATCGATAGCCGTCGGGCCTTTGGAGGAATAGCTCGTAATCTGGGCGAGGGACCGGTTGGAAGTTCCGTTTGTCTTCATGGCTCCCACCGTGATCACATAGGGATCGTTGCCCGGAGAATTGATGGTCCCGTAACCATTGTTGTTCACGGAATTGTTGCGCCCATCGTTGCCTGCGGCAACCACGACCACGATACCGGCTTTCCATGCCGCTTCGACCGCCTGGCACAGCGGGTCCTTGAGGTAGCTGCTCATTACGGCTCTGCCAAGTGAAAGATTGATAACTCGAATGTTGTACTTGTCCTTCAGTTGAATGGCCCGGTTTACGGCCGCTATCACGGCGGCGTCTGTTCCGGCGCCGTTCTTGTCAAGCACGCGCAGGTTG
>CAMAWS010000309.1 GCA_945861845.1 Candidatus Sulfopaludibacter sp. SbA3
GACGTTGCCATCAAAGCCATTAGCCGTTGTGGCGCCGCTCGCCGTTCGGGATGTCATTACCCATTGATTAGGCGCTCGCGAAGCGATTTGCACCGTAACATTAAACGGTGGAGGCCACGCGCGGACGTCGCCCGCCATTATTGCCGAGCCGGTGATGATGCGGCCGTTAACGCGCCGGATGGCCTGTTCGCCGCCGAGCGCGGTGACGTACTTTGCCAGGATCTGGTCGGTTGTCGGCACGCCGTCCAGTAAACCACCCTTCGCCATGAATGCCGCGTACGCGTTAGACATCACGACGTCACGGCCTCCGGTAACCGGGCTGCCATCGTAGGCGAACCAGGGAGCGACACCCATCTTGGAATACTGTCCCGTGGCATCGGGTGCCGGTTCGGGCCTGGTGCTCCCGTGATGGCAACCATTGCAGGTCATCTCGCGCCGCCCTCCGAAGTGCGTGTTGTTGATCGTCATCATCATCGTCATCATCTGCCGGGCCTTGATCTTACCCGGTGTATCTGTTGCACGGACTCCCACATGACAGAACTCGCACTCGACACCAAGCGAGGTCGACATGTACCGCATTGCAGGAATCAGTTCCGTTGCCGGGATATCCTTCAAAGTCGTAACGTTCTGATAAGCCTGTCCGGCTGTTCGTGCAGCCGGTTGTTGTGCGAGCGCCGGCGCGGCGGCGACAAGCGTGAGTGCCAAAATCGCTACTATCGTGCGCATATGCGAGCCTTCCTTTCTAATTCGTGTGACAGCGAACAGTAACAGAAAAATGCGAAATTGGAAAAATGGGAAATGACCGGCGGGACCGGAAATTTTCCCGTGGACCGCAGACCGGCTGAATGAGTATTCGCTGGAGTTCTCTCCGGCCGCGGAGCAACGTTACTGTAGGACGTTATGGCCAGGGTAGTCTGAATCGGATGTCCAATGCTCGGGCGATGACAGTGAAGTCCTTCACGTTTTCGGTCACGATGACCGCACCAGAGTCGCGGGCTGTTGCGGCAATTAGAACGTCATTGAAGAAACTGCGCTGGGTCAGGTTGGTGTTAAAGACCTCCGTGGATATAAACATTAGAGTCGAAGAGGTACATTTCTAGTCCAATTGCGCGCCGCCGGTAGAGTGATCTTTGAAGCCTCCCTTTCCAAGCAGTTCTTTGAATCCCAGATCCAATTCGCGCCGGAACGCCGCAAGGTCCGCAGCCTGATCCAAAGCCCGATCGATGGCTTCGGTCTCTGTCGCTACGCCGAAAATGCGTTTTACTCGATCGATTTTCTTCTGATCCAGCACAACGTTCTTGCGCCTGAGTGATGCAACCGGTGTTTTTGTAGACATTCAATCTCCTAAAAGAAGGAGATGAGCCTTAAGCCGACGCAGCAAAGGTTTCTACGGCAACACTCATTCATGACGACCTTATATATTTACAATTTTCGCCCAGCCGGTAAGATAGAAAAGTCATTCAAGGAGCACCTATGAACATCGAAATTCACGATACGGCCCTGGAGGCCAGAATCCAAAAACAGATTCAGGCGACCGGTTCCGGCAGCGTGGAGGAAGCGCTGATCCGGCTTCTTGAGACGCAGGAAGAGCAGGACCGCTGGCTTTTGGAGAACCGGGCTGTGATCAATGCCAAGATTCGCCGGGGCATCGAGCAACTGGACCGCGGCGAAGGAATCCCTGAAGACCAACTTGACGCTCACTTGGCCAATCTGAAAACTCAGTCTGAATGAGCGTCCGCTACGTGCTTGCGCCGGAGGCGGCGCTCGACCTCGTCCAGATCTGGCGGTACATCAAGAAAAAAGGCAGCGTTGAAATGGCGGACCGAGTTGAAGCCGTCATTCGCGAAAAGATCGTTTTTCTGGCAGGGACTTCCGGCGGCGGACACTGGCGCAAGGATTTGACGGACGAGCCTGTGAAGTTTTTCTCGGTCTATTCCTACCTCATCATTTACCGCCCCGAGACCAATCCCTTACAGATCGTCGCGATTCTTCATGGCAATCGAGACGTGGGGCAGCTTCTCAAGGACCGCTTGTGAAGGCCTTACTGTTAAGTTAGGTCACGTTTTCCACTCTTGAATCGTACGCGCGAGACGTGCGGATTCCCGCCTGCGTAAAAGCGCCACGGCTTGTCCTTGTATTCCCCAGCATAATCCACGCCAACTCGCGGACTGGTCAGGACCGTGCCGGGATCGAAACCGTCATCTTCGATCCAAAGTCTCTTGCCCGCGAGGTCTTCGCGGTTCAACGATTTGTCGATGGACAGGGCCTTGCAGAGCTTACCCGGACCGCTCGCAATATCGATGTCGCGCTGCGGACTGTTTCGCAATCATTCTGATCGGATGTGAACATCAGTGGACGCATAACCGGCTAACCGGAAAAGTGACAGGAGTTGGAGGAACGGCGAACGCTGCGGATAAGCGGTACAAGCAGGGACCGGCGACGATGGCAGCGGTGAGAATGTCATCGTATGGGCGTTATGTAAACCTTGCGCGCGGCCACAGGCCGGCGCGCGGAATAACAAAAACCGCATGCTTTCCGCAATCGTCATGGCTTGACGGAATCCACCATTCGCATCAGGAGACTCGCAAACGAAATCATTTCCGCCGCTTCGTGGGAATCGCTTAAGGGAACATGGCGATGACTCGATGGATTTTTAAACAAGCCAATGGCCCCCAAGAAAAGCAATAGCGTCGCCTTTCTTTCAGGCTCTGGCAAAGTCATGTCCGTCAACGGTCCATTGTCCACCTTGAAAGCCTTGCTCATTAGGTCCACTCCGATATCCGTAGGATGGAAGCCGCCGGCCGTTCGGACGGCGACCTCAATTTCCTTGAAGGCTTCAAATACCGCGATGTCGTATTTGCCAATTATAAAGTTTGACCACACAGCTGCCGCGATCACAGGGTGCAGCGAATTCTCTGGGAGAATGTTGGAACGGCGGAATGAGTCCAGGTCCTGTCGCGCTTTGACTTGTTGGCCGCGCTTTCCAATGAAGTACCAACCGTCTTTCTTCGGAATTTGGGAGGCCTTCCCGAACCAGCTAGGCCCAAGCTTCTAGGATCGCCTCGCTGACCTTTTCGCTTTTGTAATGATTCCACACTCGCGATGTCAGGTTAGTAGGATGCAGATCGGAAGGAATACCAGCCTTGGGACTTGAGAGGCTTTCCATGATGTAGCCACCAAGGACCTCAGGTTCCAACTGCAGCACGGCTTGTTCATTCGGCAAACTCTGCGTGATATCCATGTTCATTTCTTCCGTGTCTCTTCTAGAAGGTCAGCATCGGCCTCGCTCTCTTAACGTATTGAAACCAGCACAGCAGTGACGACTAGAGAGCACGATGCGCGATGACGCCGCACTCAAACTTTTGATCCAAGTAGCGATCCACTCCTCCAGTCAGCAAAACGACCACACGCTTGCGTGGATTATTGACATCGGGTTGAAAGATCAAACGGCGGTCGTGAAAATCAGTGCGCCGTATGCCACTGGTGACAACTCGCCGAACTGCCAGCACAGTGCCGTGCGGTTTGAGAGCCTTTTCGAATATCCAGGAGTGCGTCCGCTGTGAAACCGAGTGCCCTCCACAGCGGCGAAGGCAAAGGTTGATCCAGGAATGAGGCATCCACACCGCCGGGCGTGAACCAAGCCACGCCGCCGCTGCGACCCGGGTTGGTCAAGGCCCGCGGCCAAGACCGGGCATCGAAGCCACGTGGGAGTTTCCAGAACTTCAGACTGCCATCAGCCAAACGTGGCTGGAGTTCGTACCAGAGGGCCAGACTGCCTGAAAATTCCGGGCTGAATACCGGCGGCTGTGCCAGCGCGAGTTCGAGCCGTCTACCATCAGCACCAGCCATCCACGCAACCAGTTTGCGTACGAAGGCGAGGGTTTCCGGCGCCAGGAAGCTGTCGGGGGTTTCACCGGCAAGCTGAAGCTTGAACAGGGTGGGCGCGACGGCGATAAGGTGGCTGGTTCGCTCCAGTTCGGCGAGGAGCAGTGGAGTGCCGTCGCGGACGTCAAGCGGCGCGGCGTTGAAACGGGCGTAAGGATTGGCCGCTTGTTCCGATCCAAGCAGTTGCTTCAGCCAGTGCAACACTGGCTGGCGGTCGAGTTTCTCCCAGACGCGCTGGTTGTCGTAGTCTTGAAGACACACGCGGCAGGCGTGAGTGCAGCCAGCGCGGCAGTTCAAAGCATCGCGCGCCGCGGCGAGCAGATCACGCATCGAATACCGGTTCACCAACATCCGGCAGTAACCCGCACCGCCGGCTACTGTGTCATAAAGAATCACCTCCGGGTAACCGAAGAGCCGGGTGCGGACTGTCGTGGCGAGTTCGCGCGGCTCGATGCCAAGCAAGACCGTTCCGCTGCGCCGCACAGCTTCGGCGAGCGTGCGCGTAAAGCGTTCCAGCCATTCGTCGATTTCATCCAGTGGAAGGTCGTTCGGGACTGGCAAACTGTGGTCGAGGCGGACCTGCAGAACGTCAGTGCGAAACTCGTGAGCGAGGTCTTCATGTGGATACCAGAACGGCTTCTCGCACTTGAGATTGAACGGAGTCTGGTGCGATTTACTCTTTTCCTGCTGCTCATGGTGAGGATTCTTGAGCAGCTTGGTGTAGCCGCAACCACAGCGGAGAAAGCCAGCGCCTCGTCCTTTGTTCACTACAAACATCCGCCCCTGCTTTGCGTCCTGCCATGCCCAGCTTGTGCGCGAGACGTTGGCCGGGTTCAGCAGGAAGGCCG
>CAMAWS010000310.1 GCA_945861845.1 Candidatus Sulfopaludibacter sp. SbA3
ACGGCGAAACGTTATGGCGCCGCGATCCTTGCGGGCCTGGTGGAGCTGCTCCGCCAGTCCATGCAGCGTCTGAAGCACATCATCTCCCGCCTCCAGCGCCCGGTCGGCCTCATCGTAGGAGAGGCGCCTGCGGACGCGAATCGTGCCGAGGACGATGCGATAGGACAGCCGGTTCCCCTGGCTGTCAAAGCGGACTTCAACGGTGAACGTGGCTCGTGGCACACCCTCGCGAAGGCTGGCAAGGTCGGTCGATAGTCTTTCCGGAAACATCAGGACCCTGACAGCGGGGAGATAGATGGTGGATGAACGCCGCGCCGCCTCTGCGTCCAGCAGGTCACCTTTCCCGACGAATGCGGATACGTCTGCAATATGAATTCCTGCCACGATGTCGGTGCCGTCCCGCGTTACGGTTAACGCATCGTCCACTTCGCGGGTGTCCTCGTCATCGATGGTGATTGCCGGGGCTTCCTGGTAGTCGATCCGCGATGAGGAAGGGGAAAACGGGGTAAGCGCCTCCGCAGCCTCGATCAAATGGCGGGGAAATGCCGGATCGATACCTGCAAGCACCAGGAAGCGATCCGCAGAGCTATCCAAAATCCCGGCACGAAGGAGAATGTCATAAGCGACGTCCCGCGCTTTCGACACGCCTGCAACCTCCTCCAGGATCGCGCCGACCTCATCGCCGTTTTTCTGCCGCAGCCATGTGAGCATCCGTTCGAGCAGAGGTTTCGTTTCGGCGGTGAGGTCCGCCGGCCGCTTTCTCGATAGTTCCGTGATAATCCGGACCGCGCGCCCGTGAAACTCCTCATGCTCACGCTGGCGCTGCCTCCGTGTTATCTCGGCTGCGACCTGGTCGCCGGTCTTTGGCAGGAACTGCGCGCCCTTGCGCTTGAAAAAAAGGCTGTCGTCGATGAGAGCGTGGAATATGGCGGATGCCGCCGCCGGACTTTCTTCCGCGAAGAAGATCCGGGCCAGTTCGCCGGCTTCGATCTCGCGTTCGGTCCCGCCAAGCGATTGCCAGAGCAGTTCGACATCGACTTCCGATTGCCGGCTCGTAATTGCTTCCGACAGCGTCCTGGCGGCGGAAGGGAAATCGTTTTCGGAGACCGCCTGGTGCACGATCACGACACGGTCTCCGTTGACGCTTAAATTCCGGCCGCGTGGATCGATAACCTGGAGGCGGTCTCTCTCCTGTTTGCGGACGTATCCCATGCGTAGCTGATCGGTGTCTATGAACTCAATGATTTTGCCTGCAAGAAACATGAGAGAATCGAACACCCATTATGTCAGATGAAATCTTAAGTCCATTAGCCGGATCCGCTCTTCGGGTTGAAGATCGTGAACAGCTTGATGATTTTCTTTCCCGGCCCGACGCCCGCGACGTTGTGAGGTCTGCCTCATTCGAGGAACTGTTTTTCACCGTCAAGCACATCGGTCTTGCCGATTGTCTCGATCTATTGCCCCTCGCTACCGTCAAGCAGATCCGCGGTTTCATCGACCTCGACTGCTGGCAAAAGGACACGTTTATCCGCAAACCGCTCATGGAATGGATTGCCGCCTTCATTCAACTGGGCCCCGAGGATACCGTGAGGGCTCTTACCGGTATCGATGAAACCGTTCTCGCGCTGTTCATGAAGGACATCATTCGCGTCTATGAAGTCGAGCGCGACGATCCGCCGGAAGGTCCGAATCTGATTTTTACGCCCGACAGCCGTTTTGCCGTCGAACCGTTGGAGGAAGGCGAACCGGCAACGATCGGGATGCTCATGCTCGACGCCATGTTCAAATACAATCCCCGCCAGGGATCCTCCATTCTTTCGCTGGTGCGTTACACGACGCGCATCGAGCTGGAGGAAACGGCTTTTGAAAACAGGACTGGCCGGCTCGAACAGCACGGATTTGTGGATTACTACGATGCCCTCTCGATCTATTCGGGGCCCGGGGCCGGCGAAAGGCAGGGAGTGCCGGAGAGGGAAAAAGAGATAGAGGCCATTCCAGGCGAAGAGATCATGGGGAATCTTCCAGCGATCTTTGCGGATTCGATCCTGGGAGGCAAGTTCCTGCTCCACGCATTCCAGCATGTAACTGATCCCGAAGAGTCGGATCGCTGCGCGCATGAACTGACCGCCCTTGGAAACCGCATCCTGTCGGCGAATCTCGTGAATTTAGGAGAACTCGAGGCAATCCGGCCTGCGCTGGAGGAAATGCGCGACTTCCTGACCATCGGCCTCGAGCACCTGACCGGAAATCGCGCTGATGAAGCTCCGGCTGCTCTTCGTAAGAACTATATCCAGACGATCTTCAAGGTCGGTTTCGACCGGGTGGCGCGCCTTCGCGACCTGGCAGACAGCATCGCCTCAATAAAGGGCGTCAATCTATCGAGTCTGGATCAGCCAGATGTGGACTTCCTCGAAGGCGTGCGGCGTTTCAAGCCGTTATTAAGTGAGGAAGGACGATATCGTAATTTCCAGGGCGTCGTCGACGTGGAGAAGGCCCGGGCCAGGCTGGACGCTTTGAGACTGATGGTCGAGACTTTCATCACGACCTTTCCCGAAATCAAGGGCAGCCTCATGAAGACCTTCAACACCGCGACCGTTCGATTTGCGATTGACGGGAAGTTCGAGCCAGTGGCGCTTTCAGCGAAAGAGTTGGAACGGTTCCTGGCCGGAGGATTCGCTCTGCCCGAAATGGAAGTGCCTGCCGAGCTGCAGCCCTTTGCAGAACGCTGGTGGAAAGAGTTGCGGGAGGAGTTGACACCGCTTGCCGGAGCCAAGGTCGACCCCCGCTTCATAGGGAGTGTTGAGGTCCTGCTGTAGGGGCCGCGTACTATCAACGCGCGAATCATCCGGCGGATGAAAAATGAGAATTGATTAGTGAGTAATGATTGATGCTTCTGGCCAAAGCCGGGCTGTTCATGAAAATTAATCATTAACCATCAATCAATTTTCATTTCTCATCCAAATGCAGTCCGAAGCCTGCAGTTACTGCTCCACGTCAGTCGGGCGGCTTCCGCCAAACGGTGGAGGCGGTGTATTAATTGGAGCTGGCGCGCCTGACCCAATGTCACTGCCACCGCCCCCCGCCGGCCCAAAAGAATCGTTCGAAATTCCCCTGCCGCCCAATGCCGCTCCGGAACCGGAGTTCGAGCCGCCGCTATCTCCAGTAGTCGACCTGTTGTAATACTCCGGTGGCTGCGAGGCGGAGTAGTAGCGGTTTCCATAAGGTGAACGATACGGATTCCGCGGCATGAACGTATAAAAGCCCAGGCTCGGCGCGAACATCCATACATTGTCGAATTCGGCGCGGTTCCGCGGCCGGTTCGGCCGCGACTCCAGCAGGCTTGTATAGGCGTTTGCGTTCGCCCGCGCGATTACATCCGAGCGGCCCTGGCTCCACGATTCGACATTCGCGAAGGGGCTGTTCCCTTTAAGCTTTGCGGCCTGGAAGCCGCGGTCATCCTGGGCAAGCTGCCAGCCTTTCTTGAACACGTCCGGCGACTGAGTTGTTCGCAGTTTGCCGGTCCGGACTATCGCCACGCCATCGGTGAAGACGTAGAGACCATCGTCGACGATTTCCGTCGTCAGTTGCTGGGTTGTAACTTTGATGGGGTTTTTCCTGCCCACGCCAGACGCTTCGATGATCGCCGAGCCGGAGACTACACGCACGGCAATGGCCGTGAGGTCCACCGAGTCCAGGACTACCTCCGAGTTTTCACCGATGCGAAGGAAGGAACCGGGATTCAGCAGCACTTCAATGCGGCCGCCCGTACCCGTGGTGATCGGGCTGCCCGCCTCGGCGCTCTGCATGACGGTGACATTCGCAGCGCCTTCGACGTGGTTCACCAGGCCGGCCTTCGTTGAAATGACGTATTGCATCAAAAGAAAGATCGCCACCGTATTCATAATTGTTCCTTTGTGTGCAATTATCCTTTCCGTGTGGGGGCAATGAAAGGTAAATCCGTCATTCTTGCAGGCGGGTCGGGCGGTCTGGGCTCGGCCGTGGCCGAAGCCATTGCGGCGCGAGGCGGCATTCCCATTATCGGTTGCCGGGAGAATCGGGAACGCGCCGATCAGCTCGCCGATGCGCTTCGCACGAAATACGGCATCGACGCTCCCGTGGTTGCCGGCGACATTCTTGACGTGGAGACACGGCAACGCCTGCTTGAAGAATCCCGAAGGGCCGGCGGCCTGTATGGAGTAGTTCCGCTTGTGGGAGATCCTTCCCGCGTTCCAATCGAGAGCGCAACCGAAGACGATCTTGTTCGTTCCTTCAAGGCGAACTTTGCCGGTCCTGTCCTGCTGGCTCGCGACTTTGCGGCCGCAGTCGGCGATGGCGAAGGCGCTGTTGTGTTTGTCGCCACGATGCAGGGCATCGGCGTTTTTCCGGGCAGCACTGTTTACGCTGCGCCGAAATCAGCCCTGGTTCACACGGCCAGGATTCTTGCAAAACAATGGAAGATTCGCGTCAACGTGGTGGCCCCGGGCGTGAACGATGCCGGCATGGCTCAGCAGAGCATCCGCAACGGAAAGTACGATTCATTCATTGATAGGAAGATCATTCCGCGATTTGGCCGGGCCGAGGATGTTGCCCGCGCGATTCTTTTCTTCCTGGAACCGGATAACTACACGACGGGGCAGGTGCTGACGGTGGATGGCGGGCTGAGCCTGAAGATGTGAAAGGAAAAAACGAGGTCCGGCCGGTCATTTCCTATTTTCTGCACTAC
>CAMAWS010000311.1 GCA_945861845.1 Candidatus Sulfopaludibacter sp. SbA3
ACCCCGCGCCACGATACTCGCTGCCGTCATCCCGCTGTCCAGCGCATGCCGCATGCCTTCGCCGCAAAATGGGTCCACCATTCCCGCAGCGTCCCCGATCGCGATGTATCCGCTCGCAGCCCGTTCATAGGCGACCGGTCCGGTTACCAACTGCCCGGGCCTGCCCAGGTGCTCGGGCAACTTCTCCTTATTAATAAGGAAAGAGAAATTTGAACGGCCTCCCTCCACGGATACCGCGCCCCCATAAACTCCTGCAGAGAACGAGAATTCAAGAACGTCGCCACGATCGCCCGGCTCAAAATACTGGGTTCCGAATTGCTCTCCAGTGATGGAAGTCCTCGGCGTAAACCGGCTGAGCTTGCCCGCCGCATCAATCACAACAGCGCATCGAATATCGCCATCCGCGGTCTCGACCACGAAAGCATCGCCTTCCCTGCGAACGCGGTGTACATGACAGCCGGTTTTCACCGCCGCGTGATCCGCAACAATTGCGTCCAGTGCGCCGCGTGAAATTCCGAGTCCGGGTCTCTCAAACGGGATATTCACATCCCGGGATCCTGCTCGAATGCGGGCCGATTTCACCTCCACAGCGCCGGCCGCGCGAACCCGGTCGAGAACGCCAAGCCGGTCAAGACACTCGACACCGCCCGGAGAGACGAATCCTCCGCAGACTTTATCGCGCGGGAAGGTGTCGCGTTCAAGGGCTACGGCATCAACGCCGCGGCGCGCGAGTTCGCGCGCGCAGGCCGAACCCGCCAGGCTGCCGCCTACAATGACAACGTCGTGCGCGTTCACTTTCGGGCCACCAGTACTAGGCGGTATGGAAAACTCCGATAGACCTGGCATGGCACGCCCGCGTCCCCGGCAAGCTGCATCAACTCGGCAGGCTTAAATGCCCGGCGCACCGACAGCGGAGCATCGTTTCGAACCATCACGCTTCTGCTGAACATTCCTGTAAGGACACGAATAGACCAGTACGCCAGCGGATGCCGGTGAAGATCGTTCACCAGAACCATTCTTCTCGCGAGCCGCCACATTTCCGCCAGCGCGCGTCTGCATTGCTCGTTCGAAAGATGATGGAAGACGAGCGATGCCATGACGACATCGAAGCTGCGGTCGGCAAACGGAAGATCCATGGCATCCCCGACGACAGGCATTGATCGGCGGGCGCGCTTCAATCCCTGGTCGTTACGGTCGAGGACAACGATCCGGCGTGACGACCGGCTGGCCAGCGCCTCGCTCACGTCGCAGGCGCCGGCGGCGACATCAAGGATCAGGAGGTTTGGCGCCGAAGGAAGGAACCGCTCGATGGCGCGAATTCCTCCGAGCCGCCGATTGATGATTTCGAGTTCGCGATATGCGTCGCTGAATTCACCCGCAGGACGACCCATGTCGTCCATGAGTTCCTCCTGATAGGCGCGGGCGCCGAATCTAATCATTCGACCCGCGTCCCAGCACAAGAGCCGAATTCTTCGAACCGAATCCAATGCAGTTCGCAAGCGCGTAACGCACTTCGGCCTTCCGTGCGACCAGTGGCACGTAGTCCAGGTCGCACTCGGGAGCCTGCTCATGAAGATTCAAGGTCGGCGGGATCACTCCTTCGTTCATGGCGCAAAGAACAGCGCTGATGCCGGCGGCGCCGCTGGCGCCCTGGGGATGGCCGATCATGGACTTGGTGGCGCTCATCGGAATCCGGGCCGCTGCTTCGCCAAAGCACAGTTTCACCGCACGCGTTTCGATGCGGTCATTGAGGTCGGTCGATGTGCCGTGGAGGTTTACGTAATCGATATCCGCGGGTTTCAGTCCCGCATCGTCCAATGCGAGTTCCATGGCGCGGGCGGGCTCGATGCCGGATTCATCGAGCCGGACCCGGTGATGCGCATCGCAGGTGGATGCGTAGCCGAGAATTTCGGCGTACACGTGGGCTCCGCGCTGGCGTGCCGAGCGTTCGGTCTCAAGCACATAAATCCATGCGCCTTCGCCCAGGACAAAGCCATCGCGGTCTTTCGAAAATGGGCGCGAGCCTTTTTCGGGTTCGTTGTTCCAGGACTCGGTCAGGATGCGCATCAGGCAGAAACCCGCGAGAATGCCCGGGGCGAGCGGCGCGTCGGCGCCTCCTGCGATCACCATATCCGCCCGGCCGTTCGCAATGGACTCGCAGGCATAGAACAGCGCGTCCGTTGAGCTGGTGCAGCCGGTGGAAATGACATGACTGGGGCCGTGAAACTGGAATGCCATCGAGAGTTCGCTGCTCAGGGTCCCGATCGTGGAAGTGGGAATCGTGTAGACGCTTGCCTTCTTCGGCTCGCCGCGGAACCAGTGCGCGTACTGGCGCTCGGTGAATTCGAGTCCGCCGCCGCCGCTGCCGATGATGACGCCAATGCGGCGCCGCTCCTCGATCGTCAGGTTTTCTGGGTTGAGCCTGGCGTCTTCGATTGCCTGCCCGGCGGCGACAATCGCAAGCGCGGCCGCGCGCGAGACATGTTGCCGGTCTTTGGCGGACAGCACGGAGTAAGGATCGAGATCGCGCACTTCCCCGGCGATCTGTACGGGAAACTGGGCCGGGTCGAATGCGCCAATCCGCCGGATGCCGCTGCGGGCGTTCCGAAAACCTTCCCAGAGGGACTCGCGGCTATTGCCCAGCGGCGTCACGCACCCAAAACCGCTGATGACAATGCGGTCGGACCGAAAAGTTCGAGTGTGAGCAAATGGCACCCGGGAATCATATCGGGAAATAATGGCTGCAGTTCCCTAAAGTTCTCATCCCGGGGCGCCGATACCGGGAGTGGGATACAAGGAAATGGAAATCTCACGCATTTCAAACCTGGTCAGGTCGGTAAATACAACGACGCATGATGACCACCAGCCGCCGCCGAGGCGGCACCCGCCCAAGAAGGCGAAGCTGCCAGAGGGCTTCGTCTACACGCCTGACGGAAAACTCGACGAAGAAGCGCACCACAGCCTCGATGTTGTCGCGTAAGCCAATTGACATTGGTGCTGCGCTCCTCTAAGGTAAGTTCTTTGTAATCTTCCCGCATGGAGGCATCGTGGGCGCTAATACTGTCGAAATAACTGATTCCAACTTTGAAACCGAAGTCATCAAATCGAGCACACCGGTCCTCATCGATTTCTGGGCCGCATGGTGCGCTCCCTGCCGCGCCCTCGCGCCGGCGGTTGACGCAATTGCCGACGAATACAAAGGCCGCGTGAAGGTCGGAAAGCTCGATGTCGATGCGAACGGATCGACCTCCGCTCGCTACAACATCCGTGGAATCCCGACGCTTCTGGTGATCAAAGATGGCCAGGTCAAAGAGCAGATAGTTGGCGCCGTCGACAAGGCTGCGATAGCCAAGGCGCTCGACAAGCACCTTTAGGCCGGACCTCGGCCGGAACTCGGATTAATGCAATTTCCACAATCACTGACGCCCGTAGTTCGCAAACCCGCCCCTCTTTTGGAGAAGGTGCGTTTTCGGGCCCGGCAGGCCGCCGGAAAATTCCGGCGTTTCGTGCTTGCGAACATCCAGACCGAAAAAGCGGATGAATTGCTTTCCCTCCGGCAGGGCGAATGCACGCGGTGTGGAGCCTGCTGCAAAATCATGTTCCGCTGTCCGTTCCTTATCGAGCACGCGGGCGCGCCGCAGGGAGAAATCTACAGTTGCGGAATTTACGGCCAGCATTTCAATCAGTGCCGGATATTCCCCTTGGCGCCACAGGACCTCGAAGAGATCGAGGAGCCGTGTGGATACACATTTATCGAACAGCCGAAGGCCGATAAAGCACAGGCATCAAAAAGATGATGAAACAGACTCTCGTTGTTGTGGGCGTGCAATGGGGCGACGAAGGTAAAGGCAAGATCGTCGATATCCTTTCCGAAAGTTACGACTGTATCGCGCGGTACCAGGGTGGACACAACGCCGGTCATACCGTCAACATCGGAAACCGCCGCCACGTTCTTCACCTGATTCCGTCCGGGATTTTTCATCCTGCCGCAAAGTGTGTCATCGGAAGCGGCGTGGTGCTCGATCCGCTCGCCCTGATCGAAGAATCCGAGGCGCTCGACAAGATCGGCGTATCCGTCACAGGCCGGCTCTTTGTATCCAATCGTTGCCATCTGATCCTTCCCTATCACCGCGTGCTGGAAGCTGCAGTCGAGCTTCAACGAGGCGAACGGAAGATCGGCACGACATCACGAGGCATCGGGCCCGCCTACGAAGACAAGATGGGGCGCCGCGGCCTGCGGGCATGCGACCTGCTGGACCCGGCAACGCTGGGCGACAAGATCCGCGCGCAGGTCGTCGAAAAGAATCGCGTCCTCGAAGCGCTGAAGTATCCACAGACGATCGACCCGGAACCGATCTGCGAGTCTTATGCAAGGTACGGCGAACGGATCGGCCATCTGGTGGTCGACACGTCGGCATACCTGAACGACCTGATCCGAAGCGGCAAGAAAGTATTGTTCGAAGGCGCCCAGGGAACGCTGCTGGACATCGATCACGGCACATTTCCATACGTCACCTCATCGAGCGCCGCTGCCGGCGGCGCCGCCAGCGGCCTGGGTGTTTCTCCAAAGCTCATCCAGTCCGTGCTCGGAATCACAACGGCCTATCCGACGCGCGTCGGCGGCGGTCCATTTCCGACCGAAGCCACCGACAAGAGCGGTGACGAAATCCGCACCCGGGGAAACGAATTTGGTTCGACGACCGGCCGGCCCC
>CAMAWS010000312.1 GCA_945861845.1 Candidatus Sulfopaludibacter sp. SbA3
ATCGAAATTCCTTTCAAGTCGCTGCGTATTACCGGTGACACGGACCAGGTCTGGGGAATCGACTTTGAACGCGTTATCCGCCGCAAGAGCGAATTCACGTACTGGAGCAATTACAAGCGCGGCTTCGAGTTCACAAAGGTGTCACAAGCAGGGAATCTGCGCGGCCTGAGGGATCTGGACTCCGGATTGAAACTGCGCATCAAGCCGTTTGTGAGATCCGGCCTGAACCAGCCAAACCTGAGCAGTGAGTCCGACATTGGGTTGGAAGATGTGAAGTATCGGATTACGTCCGACTTCACGGTGGATTTCACAGCCAACACGGACTTTGCCGAAGCCGATGTCGATGCACAGGTATTGAACCTCACTCGGTTTCCAGTTTATTTTCCGGAAACCCGGGAGTTCTTTGTGGAAGGCGCCGGCCTGTTCGACTTTGGGCCCGGCGGTGGCGGAGCCTCAGAGCTGAAGCTGTTCTTCAGCCGAAGTATAGGGTTGTCTCCGGATCGTGAACCGATTCCGATTCTCGGAGGCGGGAAACTCACGGGCAAGGCGCGGGGATGGACTGTCGGCTTGCTCGATGTCCAGACCGGCGCGTTCGGCAGGACTCCCCGGCGGAATTTTGCCGTTGCTCGAATCAAGAAGGACATTTTTTCGCGGTCGAACATCGGCGCGATTGCGACGAACCGGGATTCCGGAACCCCGGGCGACCCGTACAACCGAAGCTTCGGCCTGGATGGAAACTTCGCTTTTTACGAACACCTGACCATTCAGACTTTCCTGGCCTCCACGTATACCCCTGGTAAGCCCGATGCACACTGGGGAGGACGATTCCGTTCGTTTTGGGATTCCGACCAGGTCATGGTGAATGTGGAACTCGGCGCCATTCAACGCAACGTGAATCCGGAAATGGGCTGGCTGCCCCGTAAGGATATGAGGAAATCCAGGCTCCAGGTGGATTGGAAGCCTCGTCCCAACAGCAAGACGATCCGCCAGTGGTTCGTCCGCACGGGCGTGGATTACATTACAAACATGGCGGGAGACCTGGAGACTCGGAACCAGAACGTGACGCTCGAATCCCTTTTTCAAAGCGGAGACCGCTTGCTTTTCCGCTATACGCGCCTTTTCGATCTCATTCGAAGGCCCTTTGATATCCAGGGGAAAGTGCAGGTGCTACCGGGAAGCTATGCCTGGGACCTGGCTCAATTTCGTTTCACGCATAGTCCCAACCGAAGGGTTTCGGGCGACGTGACCTTCCAGCGGCAGTGGGGCTTTTACGGCGGATCCAACACGGAAATCACGTGGCGTCCTCTTTGGAAGGCCAGCCAGAAGCTTTCAATCAGCCCTGCGTACCAGTTGAGCAAGGTTTCCCTCCCAAAAGGCAAGTTCACGGCTCATCTGATCAACAGCCAGGTCAATTACGCATTCAATAATCGCTGGTTGACGGCCACAACGGTGCAGTACAACAGCCTGGCCCGGCTCTCGGCCGTGAATTTCCGGCTCAACTACATTTACCGCCCCGGCGATGATTTCTTCCTGGTCTACAACGAATCGAGGACGCTTGCCAACGGACCAGTCACCGGACCATGGAGTCGATCCATCATCGCGAAGATCACGCATTCCTGGGATTTTTAGGTGGCGCAAGGGCCGTGGCGCACTGCTCGTCGGTTTGCAGGGGTTTGCAGCGGTTTGCAGCGGGTTGTTATGCCGGGTTGGGTTCAGGAATTTCCAGGTCGCGACAAATTGTGATGACGAGGAAATCATTGATCTCTCGATGCCGCGGTACTGATGACGCTTTCCCTTTTGCGCGGTTCACATAGATCGTATGGTGGCTGCCCTCGCGGAGGAACTCACAGCCACTCTGTTCCAAGTGGCGGATGACATCTCGGCGTTTCACTTCGAAACGATGACAAACGCCTCACGAATGACGGTATGACCATTAAGGCTTTCTTCTGCGAGCACTCGATTCGCATCCAGAACCATCTCGACCGCCTCCTGAAGATTGGTTCGCGCCTCTTCCATCGTTGCGCCCTGTGTGTTTGCACCTGGCAATTCTTCGACGAAGGCAATGTAGCCTTCAGGTACTTTTTCAAAAACCGCTGTTAACTGCATTGTCATAACTAATCCTTGCAGACATTCTACCTCGATCGCATGGATATCAGGAGAGTGGCGTGCCGGCTTCCATATAGTGTGGGCCACGATACAGACGTCACGGATGGGTAGGCAAGGCCACAATGGGACCAAAATGGAAAATGAGCACTAATCAATGTGCACTGAAGGGTTTCTCCTGCGGACAATAATACGTATCCTAGTCTCCTATGAGACTGAGCTTTTATGGAGCGACACGGACGGTTACGGGATCGAAATTTCTTCTTGAGGCCTGCGGGCAGAGAATTCTCGTCGATTGCGGCTTATTTCAAGGCCTGAAAGACCTGCGGCTTCGCAATTGGCAGGCGCCGCCTGTGCGGCCCGGCTCCATCGATGCCATTGTCCTGACCCACGCGCATATTGACCACACCGGATACCTTCCGCGTTTCGTCAGTCAGGGCTTTGAGGGCCCGATCTATGCCACACCGGCAACGGTGGACCTGCTGAAAATCCTGTTACCTGACGCGGGGTACCTCCAGGAAGAAGAGGCCCGATACAGGAACAAGTACAAACTCTCGAAGCATAGTCCGGCTCTTCCGCTATACACCATAGAGGATGCGGAGGCGGTGCTGAAGTTCCTGCGGCCGCTGCCTTATCGGCAGGTGCATGAACTGGCTCGCGGTTTTGACTTCCAGTTCTTGCCGGCCGGACACATCCTGGGTTCTTCATTCATTCAGTTCCATGAGGACGGTACTCAGGAAAAGACGGTTCTTTTTACAGGCGACATCGGCCGTTACAACCAGCCGATCATTAAGGATCCCTCGGTGGTCGAGCGCGCGGACTACCTCGTGCTGGAGTCCACATACGGAAACCGCCTGCACGGGGACAAGAATGGAAAAAGCGGCAGGGACCAGTTACGTGATGTAATCGTCCAGACAGCACGCCGCGGCGGACCTGTATTGATCCCATCCTTCGCGGTCGGCCGGGCACAGGAGGTGTTGTACCTTCTGCGAGAACTGGAAGAAGAGAAACTGATTCCCGTTCTGCCGGTCTTTGTCGACAGTCCGATGGCGGTCGATGCGTTTGATGTCTTCCAGGCACATGGTGAAGAGCACGACCTGGAGATGATACGGATCAAAAAATCCGGTGTTAACCCCCTGTACACCCGCAATACGCGTTTCGTCCGGTCGGTTCAGGAATCCAAGAACATCAACGACCGGTCCTCGGCGATCATCATTTCAGCCAATGGCATGGCCACTGGCGGCCGAATACTGCATCACCTGATCCACCGCCTTCCGGACGAACGAAATTCCATCGTTTTTGTCGGATTCCAGGCTGCGGGCACCCGCGGCCGAACCCTGGCGGAAGGCGCGCGGGAGGTAAAAATCTTCGGCGTCAACTATCCGGTTCGCGCTTCGGTTCATGTGATCGATGGATTTTCCGCGCACGGCGACTACAACGAAATCCTGCGCTGGCTCCGCGGATTCAAAGCGGCGCCGCGAAAGACGTTCCTCGTCCACGGCGAGCCGAATGCCATTGAAGGTATGAAGAACCAGATCGTGACGAATTTTGAGGGCTGGCAGGTCGAGATACCGGAATACGAGCAGCAGTATGAGTTGTAGAATCCTCATCTATGAATGAATTTACGTCACGCGCCCTGAACCTGGCAAAGATGAAGGGCGTTCGATACGCGGACATCCGCATCATCGATTCCCGGCACCAGTTCGTAAACGTCAAGAACGGCCACGTGGATGCCCTCGGCGACCAGGAGAGCCAGGGTTTTGGCGTTCGAGTCCTGGTGGGTGATGCCTGGGGTTTTGCCTCAAGCGCGTATCTCACACCGGCCGAAATCGACCGCGTTACAAACCTTGCCATCGCGATTGCGAAAGCCAGCGCCACCGTGCCGGGTGAAAAAGTCGACATGGGCTCCCCGGTGCAGAGCAAGGGCCGTTATGCCACGCCGGTACAGATCGACCCTTTTTCGATCTCCCTTGAAGAGAAACTCAGCCTCCTGTTCCGTGCGGACCAGGAGATGCGGCGTAGCCGAAGCGTGAAGGTATCGGAGGCCGGCACAATTGCGGTTCGCCACGAGAAGACGTTTGCAAATACCGATGGCGCATTCACCGAGCAAACGATTATCGAAGCCGGCTGCGGTATTGCTGCAACGGCCGTCAGCGACAACGACGTACAGGTCCGTTCCCATCCCAATTCATTTCGCTATCAAGGCACCGGCGGATGGGAGTACATCCTCAACGCCGATCTTGCAGGAAACGCCGCCCGCGTCGGCGACGAGGCAGTCGCTTTGTTGACGGCGCCCGTCTGTCCGCCCGGGGAAACGACGCTCGTGATTGGGAGTTCGCAACTGGCGTTGCAGATCCACGAGTCCTGCGGACATCCCACCGAACTCGACAGGGTCTTTGGTACCGAAGCCGCATTTGCGGGCCGCAGCTTCCTCACTACCGACAAGAAGGACAATTTCCAATACGGCTCCGAAATCGTGAATCTCACCGCAGACAGCGTGCGCCCCACCGGCCTGGGGACGTTCGGCTGGGACGACGAAGGCGTTCCGGCTTCGAGCACTCCACTGGTTCACAATGGCGAGTTCACGGGATACCTCATGTCGCGTGAA
>CAMAWS010000313.1 GCA_945861845.1 Candidatus Sulfopaludibacter sp. SbA3
GTTTGACGTAGTCCTGGCTGAAAACCGCTTTCCACGGAACGATCTTCTCGATATCAGGTCGAACCGCATCCAGCAACGATCGCTCGAGCACCCCCGCCTTGGCGGCGCCTTCATAGCAGTTGTCCTCGTAAATGTCCCAACCGCCAAACACAAGATCGTTGAGTCCTGCCAATGGAATGAAATCCTGGATTTTTGGCGCGCGCTTCTCGGTTCGTTTGCCAAGCCGGATCGTCCCGAGCTGGGTCAATGAGCCGATAGGCAAGGCGATCTTCTTCTTTATCGCTTCTACTCCGGCAATGAACGTCGTACTTACCGCACCGAGGCCGGGAATCAGCACTCCGAGCTTTCCAGACGGCTCCTCGATCTTTACACCCTTCTCAACCACATGTACCTCCTCGAAAGACCGTGGAATTATAAAGGGTATTTGGAATTTCGGATTGCATTAATGAACGGGGCGCCGCTTGTAGTTTGCGAATTTAAGCGCTTTCGAGAAGGTTGGCGGGGTCTTCCTTTGGGCGAGGAGCTTTATGGCCCCCCGCCCAAAGCGTGACGACGATCGCTTCTTTGGATGCGGTTATGCCTTCGAAGCCTGGGACTGGGTTTGTGCCTGCGCCATCCTCGCCTGCATCTCCCTGGTCAAATGGGGGACAATGCCGATGATCCTCTCAATGAGGATCAATTGGCCGCGATGATGCATCTCGTGCTCTTTGACGGAAGTGATCATTTCCAGACGGCTCTTCGCCGGTGGGGTTGCGCCTTTAGGCATCTGTACCATCTGTCCGAGAAAGTCTTCTGAAGCGCCTTCCACGAAGCTTGCCCAGATCTCTCCTTCTTTGCGAAGCAGCTCGATGGTTTCGACCTTTGTTCGCCCCTTTGTCTCTTCGGCCCCCAACTTCTGGAACAGGCTCATGAAGTCGAATCCCTCGAGGCTCGTGCGGCGCTCGACGGCATGAACCTGGTGTTGAAACCTGTAGCCCACCGCGATGTGTACGAGCATCTTTTCGACAGTGCGGACGTCAGGCGCCGCGCTATATGAATACTTGCTCTCAGGAATATCCTCAGCGATTTGAATAGTGTTTTTCCGGACGGTTCTAAAACTTTCAGCGAGCTCTTTTGCCCCGTAGTAGGTCATTGCAGTTCCTCCATAATTGAAAACGATAATACAGGAGATGTGGTGACGTTGATGGATTTCCGGGTTTGAATTCGGTCAACGTCACCGCATGCTTAACCCATATATAATGCCCGCAATGAAACGTTCCCTGGTCGTCATTGTTCCGCTGGCTCTGATTGCTTTGTTGGGAGCATTGAGCCTGATGCAGTACTTGAATCGGCCTTCAGATCTGGACTTTCGCCTGGCCCGTGGCCGGGCACTTCTTGACGCGCAAGACTACCTGGGGGCCCTTGGAACTCTGCGGGACATTCCGGCCAGGCAGGCAAATCGGGCGGAAACACATTCGTACCTCGGGGCGGCGTATTTCAGGCTGCACCTTTATCAAGCTGCGATTAAGGAGTTCGAGGCCGCCATCGGCCAGGGCGCGAAGCGTTCGGATCCCTGGATCGGGCTCGCCTCCACCTATCTTCAGCTTGGCGATGCTCCAAAGGCGCTCGAGCAGGCCATCAAGGCCACCGGCGCCGAGGCAAAATCGGCGGAGGCATGGCTGATGCTGGGCCGCGCGCACTGGTTGCAACGCGAATTCGCCGAAGCCGAGAAGGCCGGTTTGAAGTCGTTGGAACTGGACCCCAGGAACCCCGTGACCACCGAACTCCTGCTTCACGTCTATTTTGACCAGAATCAGGTTGATAAGTTCCAGGCACTGCTGGACCGCAACGAGCAACCATCAAAACCCATTCAGGACCTGGCCGTCCGCTTCTACGTTCACCAGGGCCAGTTCGCCCGGGCTTACGAATTCAAGAATCGCTTCGATCGGACCGCGCTCCAGCGATCGATCCTCCAGACTGAACTCGCCCTCCAGCGCGAGCCGGGCCGATTCGACCTCTACCCGGCGCTGATCAAGAACCTGGTTCGGGCAGGCCGGTTTGCCGACGCGATCGAGTTTGGATCAAAGTATCGCGGCACGGTTTCGATTGATTTTGAACTCGGCAAGGCCTATTCGATGGCCGGCCAGAAGGAACGGGCGGTCGAGCACTACCGCCGCGCTTCCGCCCAGCTTGTGCATAAACTCTCCGCGGAAATCGCAATGGCCGCAATGACGACGGCGGCGGGAGAGGAAGTTCAGCACTGGCGGCAGGCCTATATGGCCGAGCGCCCCGAGCAGGACTATTTCATCCTGGCCCGCCTCGATGGCAGGCTCCAGGCGAAGCAGGCGGCGAGCCCCATGGTCCGGGCCTTCATCTACCGGTACGCCGGTCTCTATGACAACGAGTACTACAACAGGGCGGCCGAGGAAGCCTTGAAGGTGCTGGATACCGAACCGAAGAATATTGATGCCCTTTTTACAATCGCCACCGCATACCAGCGCCTGGGACGGAATGACGATGCGGAGCGCTACACGCGGCTGGCCACCGAACTCTATCCGGACAATGCCGAAGGCTGGTCCCGGCTCGGCAATGTTGCGATCGCGAAGAACGAAACCGGCAAGGTTGCCGATCTAATGGAACGCGCGGTGCGGTTGCAGCCGAACCATGCCGGGTATCTTTACAACTTCGGCTGGATGTACGATCAGACGGGCGACAGGGAGAAGGCAACGAGCTACTATCAGCGAGCCATTCGATCGAGCCCTCTCACCTTCGAGGCGATGAACAACCTGGCATTGATCTACAGCGAAGCGGGCCAACCTGAGCTGGCGTTGCCGCTGCTCCGGCAGGCGATACTGACGGATCCGGAATCCGAGGCCGCTTTCTTCAACATGGCGAACTATTACGTGCGCCAGCGTGACTGGAAGGTTGCGCTGGATAATTTCCAACGCGTGCTCGATCTTAACCCCGCAAGCGCTTTTGCAGCAGTGGAGAAAGGCCGTATCCTGCTGGATCTTGGCCGGACGGAAGAGGCGATCGAATCATTCAATTACGCCCTGGAGTTCGATGCGGGCGCATTCGATGCGTACATACTGCTTTCTTCAGCGTACGAGAAGACGGGACACAACCGGGAAGCCGTGGCTGCGGCCGAGGAGGCAAGGCGTATTCGCGCCGACGCTCCCGAAGTAAAGGCGGCGCTCGAACGGCTCACTTTTCAGAAAGAATCAAACCAGTGATCAGGCGAACAAAGATTGTTTGTACGATCGGACCAGCCTCCGATTCCGAAGAGATGATCGCAAAGCTCATTTCCGCGGGAATGAACGTTGCGCGAATTAATTTCTCGCACGGGACACACGAGTATCACCGGGCGGTTATTAAGCGGATCAAAGAAGTACGCAAGGTGCTTCACAAGCCGGTGGCAATTCTTCAGGACCTGCAGGGGCCGAAGATCCGCATTGGCACCGTCCAGGAGGGAATCGTCGAGTTGAAGCCCGGGCAAGAGTTTATCTTGACCACGAAAAGCGTCCCGGGTGACGGCAAGCGCGTGTCGGTCTCCCTGAAGTCGATGCCGGAGGAAGTGGCGCAGGGCCACCCGATTCTCCTTGCCGATGGGAACATCGAGATGCGGGTGGAAAGAGTCATAGGGCAGGACATCCATTGCCGTGTGGTGGTTGGAGGCGCGCTCAGTTCGCACAAGGGCATCAACCTGCCGGCCTCGGAAGTCCACATCAGCGCACTGACGAAAAAGGATCGCAAGGACATTATCGTGGGCCTGGAAGAGGGCGTGGACGCGATTGCGCAAAGCTTCGTTCGAAACGCGGCCGACGTAATACGAACGCACCGCGCGATCCGGGAAGCCGGCGGCAACGTTCCGGTGATCGCCAAGATCGAAAAGCACGAAGCCGTCGATAACATTGACTCCATCGTCGCCGTGGCGCAGGCCGTGATGGTAGCGCGAGGCGACCTGGGTGTGGAGATCGATATCGAGCGCGTGCCAATGGTGCAGAAGATGATCATTCAGAAGTGCAATGCGGTGGGGAAGCCGGTCATTACAGCGACCCAGATGCTGCAGCGCATGGTGGACAATCCGCGCCCGACGCGCGCGGAAGCAACGGATGTGGCGAATGCCATTCTCGATGGCACCGACGCCGTCATGCTTTCGGAAGAGACGGCCATGGGGAAATATCCAATTGAAGCCGTGCTCATGATGGACCGTATAGCCCGGTCCGCCGAGTCTTCACTCGACAGGCGCAGATTTGAAACCGCTACCGTGGACTACCGGATCAGCGATGCCATATGCCGCTCGACCTACTTCATTGCCAAGGAACTCGGCGCCGCCGCCATTATTACGCCAACATGGACGGGTTCGACGGCGTGCCAGGTGTCGCGTTTCAGGCCCATGCAGCCAATAGTTGCCACCACGCCGAATGAGGCGACCCTGGATTTTCTGTCGCTTGCGTGGGGCGTTATTCCACTCTTCATTCCCCCGGCAGAAACGATGGAGGACATCATTCGATTTTCCATCGAAGCCGCGCGCAGAGAAGGCTATATCGAACCTGGCCAGCAGGTTGTCATCACCGGCGGCGTGCCCCTTCACCAGGCCGGCATGACGAATTTCATTCGAGTCGAGCGCGTGAAATAGGGGAAACCGGGGGTCTGAAACTATGCTGTGGGCGTGGGGCTTTAGCCCCGTGCCAAGTTCCAGGAAATTC
>CAMAWS010000314.1 GCA_945861845.1 Candidatus Sulfopaludibacter sp. SbA3
TCAAGGGATGGCGATTTCAATAACACCAGAAGACAAGAAGCTCATTCAAAAGCGCATGAAAACCGGCTCATTCAAAAGCGTTCAGGAAGTCATCCATGACGCCCTCGCTGCACAAGATTCCGAGGCGGAATGGCTTATCGAGAACAAGGTTACGATTAACGGGAAAATCGCTCGTGGCATCGCCCAACTGGACCGCGGTGAAGGTGTGTCAGGTGACGTCGCTCACGCGCGCCTCCAGCACCGCAAGGCGAATTGGCAAGCCGGGCACAAGCGCGGATGAACAGTTTCGTTCTCTCGCCAGAGGCCGAAGAGGACATCTTCGAGATTTGGAGTTACCTGGCGAATGAAGTGAATGTCGAATTCGCTGACCAGATTGATTCCAATTTATTCGATGCCTTCGCGCACCTGTCAAGAAATCCCGGCCTAGGTCACAGGCGACAAGATCTGACCAGCATTCCCGTCCTGTTTTATCGAGCGTTTCCGTACCAGTACATGATCATCTACCGGCCAAGGACTCCACTGGAGATCGTAGCCTTACTGCACGCCAAGCGAAACGTGAAAAAGACTCTCAAGAATCGGGAAACTCGCTAGCAAGTGTGCCCTTACCGTGAACTTTGCTGCACGCTTGAGAGAACTCGTTCTGACCTGCCCAGACGCCTGTCGTCAGACCGCCCAGATTGACCCCGTCCCTTGAACCTCGCCACGTCGTGGTCAACCGGTGGGCGCCGCGGGGCGCATGAGTGTAGTAATCTCAGCGAATCGTCATGATGCCCCTCGAAACAAGCTTGGTTCATCAACACTCCGCAGCGGACGCCAAAATCCGGCTCTTTCGCTCGCTCTTCCGCGGGCGAGATGATGTTTATCCCAGGAGGTTCGAGAGCCGCAAAACTGGAAAATCAGGTTACGCACCGGCCTGCGGGAACGAATGGGTTCGAGGTATCTGCGAGAAGCCCCGAATCAAGTGCGCGGAGTGCCAGTACCGTCAGTTTCTACCGTTGACCGACGAGGTGATCCGTTGGCATCTTTCGGGATTCGATCACGCTGGCGAACGGTTCGTCGCGGGCATTTACCCCATGCTTCAGGACGAGACGTGTTTCTTCCTTGCCGTCGATTTCGATAAGGACGGTTGGCGCGAGGACTGTCGGGCATTTGTGGAAACCTGTCGTGCTCTTGGCGTACCGGCCGCACTGGAAAGGTCCCGATCCGGTCGCGGCGGGCATGTTTGGCTGTTCTTCGCAGAGGCAGTCACTGCGGCGTCAGCGAGGAGATTGGGTTCATTCATTCTAACTGAGACGATGGAACGTCACCCGGACGTTGGCTTCGCTTCGTACGATCGGTTCTTCCCAAACCAGGACACCTTACCGCACGGAGGCTTCGGCAATTTGATTGCCTTGCCGCTCCAAAAGCAGCCACGAGATCTTGGCAACAGCGTTTTCCTGGATGACGAGATGGTTCCCTATTTGGATCAATGGGCGTTTCTGTCTTCGGTCGAGCGCATGGACCGAAGCAGACTGGACACACTGGTGCGCGAAGCAGAAAGTAGAGGACGTGTCGTCGGCGTGCGATTTCCACCTGCGGACGAAGACGAACCCGAGCCGATGAGCGGAGCGAATGCAAGCCCGGTAGGGCGCAGCCATCAACCTTGGGCCGCGTCGGCCTCTCGTCGTCGAAAAGATCCTCCGCTTGTTGGCGAAGTTCCCTCCACCCTGGAACTTGTGTCAGGGAACGAGGTCTACATTGCGAAGGACGGTTTGTCGCCGGGACTCCGAAACCGGCTGCTCCGCGTTGCGGCCTTTCAGAATCCCGAATTCTACAAGGCTCAGGCCATGCGGCTGCCAACCTATGACAAACCGCGGATCATTGCATGTGCGGAAGAGCATTCTCAACACATCGGTCTGCCGCGCGGCTGTATGGAGGACATCCAGGAACTCCTGTCGGACCTGAATATCACTCCTGTAGTGCGCGACGAGCGTTGTCATGGCCAACCTTTGAATCTGACCTTTCAGGGAACGCTTCGGCCTGAACAGAAGGCAGCCGCTGATTCCATGCTGAAACATGAAACGGGTGTCCTGGCCGCGACCACCGCGTTCGGAAAAACGGTCGTGGCGGCATGGCTGATTGCGCAGCGCGGCGTAAACACGCTGGTGCTCGTGCATCGACGGCAGTTGCTGGATCAGTGGGTGGAGCGACTGGCAACGTTTCTTGACATCAACAACCGTGAGATCGGAAAAGTCGGCGGCGGACGCCGTAAGCCAACAGGCAGACTGGATGTTGCGGTGATCCAAAGCCTGGTACGCAAAGGAGTCGTCGAAGACTACGTCGGCGAATACGGTCATGTGGTCGTCGACGAGTGCCACCATCTGTCAGCCCACAGCTTCGAACAGGTTATTCGCCGCGCGAAGGCGCAATTCGTCACTGGGCTATCGGCAACCGTCAGTCGAAAGGATGGGCATCATCCCATCATTTTCATGCAATGCGGCCCCGTCCGGCATCGCGTTAGCGCGAGGGCGGAGGCGATTCGACGTCCTTTTACGCATGCGGTTCTCGTCCGCCCCACAACTTTTCAACCGACGATACCGGCTGCGCCGGACAAACGGGTCGAGTTTCAGTCGCTTTACAGTGACCTTATCGATGACCAAGCGCGGAATCGTCGCATCTGCGACGATGTAGTCGAAGCCGTGCAATGCGGCCGATCGCCACTCGTGCTCACCGAAAGAAACGACCACCTGGACAGCCTCGCCCTTCAATTGACCGGGAGAGTTCGTCACCTGATCGTGCTACGGGGTGGGATGGGGAAGAAGAAGCGTGAAGCTCTCACAGCAGAACTTGCGGCCGTTCCGCGGGAGAGTGAACGCGTGATTATTGCGACCGGCCGATACATTGGCGAAGGATTCGATGATGCACGGCTGGACACGCTCTTCCTGACTTTACCCGTTTCGTGGCATGGGACAATCGCACAGTACGCCGGACGGCTTCACAGACTCTATGACGGCAAGCACGAAGTTCGTATTTACGACTACGCTGACCTGAACGTCCCAATGTTGGCACGTATGTTCGACCGGCGTTGCCGTGGGTATGAGGCCGTCGGATACTCGATCTCGCTCCCCGCAAGCGCGGTTCCGGGCTGGCCGGTGGATGTACTGCTTCCGTCGGATCCGGAATGGAAGCGTGACTATGCTGCAACCGTGCGGCGATTGATTCGCGACGGTGTCGATACGCCGCTGGCCAGTCTGTTCGTCAATGCGATTAAGCCTTCAGCTCCGGAATTGACTGGCGTGGCCAGAGCGCGTAGCGCGAGCGAAGCGTTTCTCTATCGCCGTCTTGAGACTCTTCCCGGGACAAAGGGCCGCTTCAATCTAAACGTTCGGGTTCCGATCCCTTTCGATGGCCAGAGTCAGATGGAGGTCGACTTCGTAAACGAGGCTCTCCGAATGGTCATTGAACTGGACGGGCCGCAGCATCTGTCCGATGCCGACGCGTATCGCCGCGATCGCCGTAAGGACCGGTTGTTGCAGCAGAGTGATTATCTGGTTCTGCGGTTTCTCGCGGAAGATGTGGGCAGGGATCTCGATGGTGTCCTGGACTCAATACTGCAGTCGTTAGTAGGGCGCGAGCGATCAGGCTGTTAGGCATACCCCAGACTTTTCCACCAGCGCTGGCTGGAATAATTGGCGTAAAGCGAAACGGCGCGGGAGAGTTTCCGGGAATCCAGTTGAACGGCCTTCTCGCGCACGCGGACCAACACGGCATCTCGATCCTCGGCAAGCTGATCGACATTGTTGACGAGATCCACAAACAGGAACTCTTTGGACAGTTTCCGAGGCACATTCATGCGCCGTTTAAACTGATAGACGCGTCCATCCAGATCAAAAGTGCCGTGCCGTTTATGGTTGTAGACGACCCGGTTGTTATAGAGCTGCGTTGTACCCAACCCGAGTTGGTTGTAGAGATTCGGCGACGTCACGACAAAGTGGTCGGTCTTAAGAAATGCCTGAACCAGTTCGTGCTCACTGGCTGGGGCTTCGCCAAAAGCGAGTTTCTTAGGGCAGTAATACATGCCGTATCGGAGTTTCTTCAAATCACCGTCGTCGACGAGCGCTTTAAGATGCCGATCCACCGAGGCAGACCACTGCGCGAGGTCATCTCGACGATAGACCCTTCCCGGCCTCAAATGCTTCTTCACTTCCGTCAATGCGGTCGTCTCCATACTCACCTGACTTGAGAGAGTACGCCTGAAACAAACGGGATTGGGCGTCATCGAGAACTCCTGGCGACTCCGTACGTTTGGTGCACACCGATACGCGTTTGAATGCCAGCCGAGGGAAAAGTGCGACGTAGCTCGTAAATATTTGTTTTGTTTGGGCCTATGTTGCCTGCCGAGCGCGTTTCCAAAATGTCGCGAATGGAGCACGCGACGCGCGACGTAAGTGGTTCGTACTCCTTCCCTTCCGAGTACTGCACCGCGGGAATGGAGCACCAAAGGAGCACGCGTTTTGGGTCGCCACACCTAAGTCTTTTGATTTCTAAGAGCGGGAGACGGGGATCGAACCCGCGACGTCCAGCTTGGGAAGCTGGCATTCTACCGCTGAATTACTCCCGCTTACCGGCGTATCAGCTGCTTCGATTGCTTTCAAAAAGAATATAGCACAAGCATAGGCGCGATGGGCGGCGGCT
>CAMAWS010000315.1 GCA_945861845.1 Candidatus Sulfopaludibacter sp. SbA3
AATCGCAAAGGGCTATACTGGGGGCAATGGTCCCACTTGACACGACAGCGAAAGCCGCCGCGCTTCAGACCCAGATTTTGAGGAAGCTGAGCCCGGCTCAACGACTCGGCCTGGCGATCGATATGAGCGAGTTCGCGCACGATCTTGCACTCCTTCGATTGAAGACACAATTTCCCCAAGTCTCCGATAAGGAACTCCGAATTCGATTGGCCCTCTCTCACAAACAGTGAGCACGGAAGATCTATTCAAGCGCATCGTCGCAGCATTGAACCGAGTTGGAATTGAGTACATGCTGACCGGCTCTTTTGCGAGCGCCTATCACGGCGAGCCCAGAGCCACGCAGGACATCGATCTGATTATTGCCGCGACGACGGAACAAGTCCGCCAACTGGCTGGCCTGTTACCGGAGGACGAGTACTATTTTGATATCGACGATGCCCTTGAAGCCGTACGCCGGCAAAGCATGTTCAACGTCATTGATCTTCAGACAGGTTGGAAGCTGGACTTCATCCTGCGAAAGCCGTTGCCGTTCGAACTCGTAAAGTTTCAGCGGCGCGTCTCCGTGGACTACAACGGCAACACGCTGTTCATCGCTACTGCTGAGGACATCATTATTTCGAAGCTGGAGTGGTCGAAGGCCGGAGAATCGGAACGACAACTCAGGGATGTCGCGGGCATTCTGAAGATTCGCAACGACATCGATAGAGCCTATATCGAAGGCTGGGTCGCGACCCTGGACCTCGGGACGCAGTGGACTACCGCAAGAATTCTGGCAGGCCTGAAATAGACGAAGCAGGCTTGGCTACTGATGCGGCCCAAAATCATCAAGATTGATCCGCGACCGCACCTGATTGTGAAAGAGCGATACGTACCGCGTCGGAAGAACGAAAATCGCAGATATGTCCTGGCCCGTGTGGACACGAATACTGGTCTCGCCGTGGCCCTCGGAAATCTGCTCTACATTACTGATCTTCCGATAGGCGATCTTCCGGATCACCAGTCCGAAACCGCCCGTCACGATGATGTAATCCGGATAGACGCCAGCGAACTGCCGCAGCAGCAACACCAGCGCGAAAGTGTATCCGATTCCTGAAATGACAAACTGCATCAGCAATGCCATCTGATCCGGCTCCCCTGCGTAATACGCCGTGTGAATGAAGGCCGTGATCCCGGCTGTGATGATTCCAATCAGCGCGAAGTTCAGGAGCATGGGCCATTTGCGATGAGACAGGGCCAGCGTCTTCGGCAGCTGCTGCATGATTCTCAGGATCGAGGCTAATGGCGCCGCCACGAAAAGCAGCGCGAACAAAACGGATGTGATCCAGCCGGGCATCAATCTCCTGGTGAAGGGAATTCTGGGGACAGACTCCGAATTCCTGAACTACGGAATTCGGAGTCTGTCCCCAGAATTCCTGTCTCAGCAAGGTCGTGACTTAGAGACGATCATTCAAAACTTTATTCTCACCGCCGCTGAAGATGAATTGCTGGTCCTTGTTGAACTAATACTTTACCCCTGCGTTTCCAGCAACAGCACGACCGAATACGGGTTCACCCAGTAGCCTGATTCGATGACATCCGCATTTTCGGGGGTCCAGAAATTCCCATAAACCTCTGCCCACGGGGCCGTATCGATAAGACGGCGCCAGCGCCGGCCGGGCTGCGATGCCGGAACTGAAAAGAACACACCCTGGTGCCACATGTTCACGCAAAGCAGGAAATCGTCATCGCCGATTCCGCTGCCGTCGATGCGCCAGTGGAGGCATCGGGCGCCTTTGTCGAGGTCGGAAACCCCGTCTTCACGCTTGAACCAGTAGGTGACATCGTTTCCCTGGTCCAAAACGAAATCGCCGAAGTGCGCCTGCCGCAGGCAGGGATGAGCCTGGCGCAGGCGGAGTAGAAACGCGGTAAAGAGAAAGAGACCGTTCTTCCCCGTGGGGTTCGCGTCCCGGCCGTAGTTGTCGTGGTAGGTGCCGGACCCACCAGTAGAGATGGCCGTGGGCGCCGCAGTTGCGATCATGTCGAAGTTCTGCCAGACGCCGATGCTGTCAATCTTGTATGGATTGTTATTGCCATTCTGAGTGCGCGCGAATTCGTCGCCGCCAAGAGTCATCGGAACGCCCCGCGATAGAAACTGCACGGTAAGCATGCTTCGAAGGCGTGCGCGACGGAGGGCGCGATCTCCGTCAGAATCCCAGGAGTGATTGGTGTCATTCCCGCCATCGGAGGGTCCGAACGGCCAGAGAACGCCGTTGTTCTTTTCGTTGTAGCTCACTAGATCCATCAACGTGAAGCCGTCGTGGGCAGTGATGAAGTTCACCGACTTGTGCGGGCCACCCTGATCATGAAAACGATGAAAGTCCCCATTAACCGACCTGACAAAGCTTTCGACGCAGGCGTCCCCCTTCATGAATCGTCGAATCGCGTCGCGGTACTCTCCGTTCCATTCGGCCCAGCCTTTTGGAAAATCGCCGACATGATAGCCGCTGGTGTCCCACGCTTCAGCGATCACCTCGATGTGCTGCGCTTCAGCCATTTCCGCGATTTCTCGAAGCAGGAGGCCGCCTTCCTCGAACCTGTAGTCCTTGCCGGTTCTTCCGAGAACCGTCGCGAGATCGAATCGGAAACCATCAACACCCATGTCGAGAGCCCAATATGCGAGTGAATCCCTGATGAGCCGGCGAACCACTTCTTTCGATGAATCCAGGTTGTTTCCGCATCCTGAGCTGTCCCAGTAAAAAGCATTTCCTCCGGCAAGCGCGTAGTACTCGGAATTGTCCAGGCCTCGCATGGAGAGGATCTCGGCCGTATCCACAGCGTTGCTACCCCACAGACCGCCCTCACCCGTGTGGTTGTATACGACGTCCAGGTAGACCTCGATCCCCTCGATGTGAAAGGCATTGACCATGTTCTTGAACTCCCGCGTGGAACCGCCTGGGGAGCGATCGTGGGCGTAGCGCGTGTCCGGAGCGAAAAAGGCGTACGTCATATATCCCCAATAATTCCCGTGGGGCGGCTCGTCCACCGCACGATCCCATCCCGGACTGCCTTCGGGATTGAGATCGTTCGCGAACTCGTGAACGGGGAGGAACTCGATGGCGGTGTAGCCCAGGGCCTTCAGGTATTTCGCCATGTACGCGGCGCCGGCATAGGTTCCGCGAAGAGCCTCCGGCACGTTCGCTACCTCCTCGAATCCTGAAATCCCGCTCAGAATGGACTCAAGGCGCGTTGAGGATGGATGGCGCGTCAGGCCGCGTAAATGCGCTTCGTAGATGGCCGCATCCTTTTGCAGGACGCGCGGCTTGGTTCCAGTAGGCGTCCGGTCATCGATCACGACGGACTTCGGCGCCCAGGGACCCGTGTCGACCTCTCGCCGTACAACTGGAGGATGCCAATCTCTCTCTCCCCTGTATGGCTCCGGTCCCGAACCGTAAATGCCGGCGTTGTGGTGATGAAGCTCCTTCATTTCCGGAGTCTCGCGGTCGTGCGACAACTCGCGGGCATAAGGATCGAAAAGGAACTTGTTGGGATTGAAGCGGTGGCCGTTCGCATCCACATCCGCGACAAACCCCGCCGAGCTTCCCCCGCGCTGCCAGTCTGTGGAAAACGGCCAGTTCGGCCCCCAGCATCGAAACCCGTAAGACGTGCCGGGCGGCACGGCATTGAGCCTGGCGCGCCACGCATTGTCCGATCCCCGCGTGAGCCAGTAGTCAAAACGCGCCGGCTCATTCATGTGTTTGTCGTAGATCTCCAGAAGGACGCGCGTCGCGTTTTTGGAGTACACCGCGAATGTCGTTGTGTCTCCGTTAACGAAGGCTCCGAGCGGAAATGCCGCCTCGCCCCATGTTTCAGGTTCGAATGGGCTGAAAGGCCCGTGCTGCGGATGATTTGTTCCAAGTGACATACCACGCTCCAAGAGGCGCTTCAGAGTCTACCGGCCGCAAGCCGCGAACGCCACTATGCCTGCGATGCTGCTCTTCCCGACGCACCGGCCGTTTGCACTGGCCGTTTCGAATAGACCGGTTTACTTGCGTGCGAGGAATTCGAGCATGCCTTTTCGCGCGGGATCGAGTTGAGGAAGCTTGCGCTGAGTACGAAGCTCAATGCCAAGGGCTTCGCAGGTAGGTCTGACGATATCGGCGAGCCGTCCCGGCCGGACCGTAAGCCGCGCAGGCCGGACGCCAAACTGTTTGAACTGATCGATCAATTTTGCGGGAATCGAACACAACAGGTCGTTCATGGACTTCTCCACCGCGATCATCTCCTGACCAACGATGGCGCCGCTTGTCGACTCCACTAGTAGAAGGCTGTACGGATAGAGCGGCCTCGCTTTCCCGTCACCAATTGGAGCAGGCACGAGGAAAAAATCCACCTCGATTCCATTTTCAACCTTTGGGAGTGCATGGCATTGCTTTACCGCATCTGCGCCCGGAAGAACACGAGGGATCGAAACATTTACAGGCGGAATGTTTCTGAACTCATCCGTCCAAGTTTCACCGTCCGAACCCAGTCTGGGCGCGCGTACCAGGTAGGTCTGCGGATCGCTGGCTCGAACCGGCGAAGGATCCACCTGTAGCCGCGGACCCACATCCAGCAACTGCTCAAGTGCGGCGTGCAGCATCGTGGCTTCACTCTTTTCGAGGAACCACGGAGCAAAGCCGGGCCGGTAACTCCGA
>CAMAWS010000316.1 GCA_945861845.1 Candidatus Sulfopaludibacter sp. SbA3
ATGATTGCAGGAAGTTCCGGTCCTGCTGCTTCTTTTGCCCGGACCATGCCTGCGCGTCCGTGATTATATGCAGTGATCGCAAGCGGCCAGGAGCCCAGGGCCTTGTAATTGTCGCGAAGCAACCTGGCTGCGGCTCTTGTAGCCTTCGCCGGATCCAGTCGTTCGTCCACCTTTCCACTAACCTTCATATACATCCGCCCTGTGCCACGAGTGAACTGCCAGATCCCGGCCGCTCCCGCTTTCGAATACGCGCGGTTTTCGAAAGATGATTCAACCAGCGGCAGAAGGGCAATCGCGGGCGGGAGTCCCTCTTTTTCAAAGGTTTCCCTGATGCTGTCCAGGTACAGGCCCGAGCGAACGATGCCGTCGCGGAAGCGTTCCTTGATCCCGCGCTGCGTATGAATGTTGTCGCGAAGTTGCTCGATGGTCGAGGCTGATATCGGAATGCCGCTCTTCACAATGGCAGAGTGAATCTGCCTGGCTGGCAGACTCAGGCTTTCAGGTGTATTGAAGTTGGCTGCAATTTCCTGCAGGCCCTGCTTCACAAGCGCCGTTTTCGACTTGACGTTGTCGTCGCTGACGACGTCGTAGATCAAATGCACGTTCATGCGATCGTGGAGAATGACGTCGTCTTTTCCGTACTGGGTGTAAACCTTCTTCCAGAACTCAACGCGGTTTTCCAGCCCATTCAATTGCTGCAGGTCCAGGTCACTCGCGAACGCGGTACCTGCGAATGCCAGTAACGCAATCATGATTCGGGACAGACTCAATTTCATATCCTCATTCCTGACTGAGAAGGGACGTAAATTGCGGCCAGTTTAGCACAAGGACACAACCCATGATGTGGTTCATACATTTTCTTATAGTTTCCTGAGAACTGCCTGGGCCGCAACATGCAGGGGATCCCAGAGGCTGCCATACGGCGGAGAGTACGCCAGGTCGAGTTGAGCCATGTCTTCAACGCGCATCCCGGATGTGATTGCGGCGGCGGCCACATCGATGCGCTTGGAAGCGTCGCCATATCCGATGACCTGCGCGCCGACCAGCTTCCGGCTCTCTCGTTCCACAATCAACTTGACCCAAAGCTTTCCGGCCCCAGGGTAATAGCCCGCGCGGTCCAGGGCCTCAATCCGTGCCGACACGACGGGCATACTCTCTGCTGCGGCTTCCTGCGAACTGAGCCCGGTACGGGCTACGGCAAGCCCGAATACTTTCAGGACGGAGGTGCCGATAGCGCCGGCAAACTTTACGCGTCGGGCCGCCATGTTTTCCCCGGCCACGCGTCCCTGTTTGGCAGCGGTGGTTCCAACATAATTCAGCACCGGCCGGCGCCGGATTGTGCAGAACGTTTCGGCGCAATTGCCCGCCGCGTAAATACCGGGCAAGCTCGTTTCCATGCAGGAATCCACCGAGATGGCGCCTGTCAGTCCGATTGTGATTCCCGCGTCGCGGGCCACAGCGATGTTGGGCTCAACTCCCGTATCGAGCAGCACCAGATCTGCGGGCTCGATTCCCAGTCCGGCGGCGGCCTTAACGCCATTCACGCGGCCCTCGTGCCCGACAAGCGCGAGGACTCGCGCGCTGACGGAGACTTTCACTCCGAACCGGTCGAGTTCGTACTCGATGATCTGCGCCATATCGCGATCGATACTTGGCAGCACCTGCGGTTCTCTCTCGAATATCCGGACTTCCTTTCCTGTCGATTGCAGGCACTCCGCCAGTTCGAGGCCTACATAGCCGGCGCCGATAATTACAACCTTTCGGGCGCTACCCAGGGCTGCGTTAATGCGGATTGCATCCTGGAGGTTCGTCAGCGTAAAAACGTTCGCAAGGTCCGTTCCAGGGATATCCGGAATCCTCGGCCTGACGCCGGTAGCGATCAATAGGCGATCGTAAGGAAACTCAACCCGCTCGCCCGTATCCACCCGCTTGCCGGTAACACGCTTCCGCGATGGCGAAACTTCTGCGATTTGCGTGTGGCTGTGCACTTTGATTCCGCGTTCCTTTTCGAACGATTCCGGAGTGTATGAGACAAGAGCATCCTCCGTTACAACCTTTCCAAGATAGTAGGGAATGCCGCACGTACTGTACGAGATGTGGGGACTCTTCTCGACGACTGTAACGTCCAAACGCGGATCCACGCGCTTGGCGCGGGAAGCCGCGGTCAGTCCCGCTGCATTTCCACCGATAACGACGATCTTCTCAGCCACTAGCGATACTGCTCCCGCGCCGTGATCCACGAATTGGGATCGGTCTCGCCCCGGCGCTCGATCATGATGTGCTTTTCGTCGGATCCGGCCACGTTGGTCCGCTCCAGGCCCGCGGCCTGGACAGCGGAATACAATTCATCGCGAGTATAAGCCGAGCGCAGCGCAACTTCGACCCGTGTGCGCATCCGCTCGCCGAATTTCGAGGTGGTGTCTTTAATCATTGCCTTCATCTGGAGCCGGCTGGGCCGGCTGAAATCACGGATCAGCAGCGCCCCCGTGGGCTTCATGACCCTCCGGATTTCGGAAAGTACCGACAGGGAATCGTCGAATCGGTGCAGCGACGAATCTGAAACAACCAGGTCGAAATAACCGCTCTTGAAACGCATACGCCGCGCGTCGCCCAGTTGAAAAAATGCGCGTTCTCCAAGGCCCCATGCCGTCGCAGTCTCACGAGCGCGTTCGATCATCGGGCCGGAAGTATCCATGCCGATCGCATAGTAGTTCTCGCTCTGCCAGAGAATTTTAAGCGCTATTAGGCCAACGCGGGTACCGACATCGAGCACCATCCCGCTCTCGACACCGAGGCTCACGGCGCGCTGCACGAACTCGTCCTCGAGCTTCCCGGGATATTCCAGGGCTCGCGAATCGATGAATGCGTCGAGGCCGTCCGCTGTTTCTGGCGAAGGGTATGCAGCTCGCCGCTGATGGGTAAGACGGGTGAGAAGCGACTGCACCGGACTCAGCACGCGCTATGCATTGCCGGCCGCGCCGGCCGCGCCGGGTGTTCCGGGTGAAGCCTGCAGATACCGGTCAAGCTCTTCCATGAGGATGTTGTGCTCGATCATGTGCTTTGCTTCCCGCCAGAACGCGACGACATTGTAATAGAGGGAGATAACCGCAAGCAGTGTGTGAACGAAGGTTGGAATGACGTTCGTATCGACGCCGCCTCCAATGATCATCGTGGCCATTGTGAACAGGATGGCCCATGTTGCGGGCGGAAAGACCCTGGCCTTGAACACCTTCGTGCGCTGAACGAAGTTCGTTCCCGGAGGCTGGTTTGCGACCAGATCCTTTACCTGTTTTCCAGTTCCGATGAAATAAAACATCGTCATGCTCTGTGAGAAGGACACGAGAAACGTGGTGAAGAAGCCAAACAGGAAATGCTGGGAAAGGCCGGCGCGGCCTTCAATGGTAAACCCCATCACGATGGCGATGATGAAGCAGACGATGGATACGAACGATGTAGTCAGTAAGGCAAGAACCATAAGGACTCAATTTTACACGAAGCGGCGGACCCGGCGCGTGTACTCCTCATATTCGGCGCCGTATCGGCCGCGGAGCTCCCGCTCTTCCGCCCGGACCATCAGGGGGAGCACAAGGGAATCTCCCGCGAGCAACAGCCAGTTTGCGGCAAAGCCCGTCATCGCGGCTGAAGCAAGAATCGCGAGCCAGTGGGCAACGTAAACCGGGTTGCGTGTACTTGAATAGATACCGGACTGAAGCAGCGGTTGCCGATTCTTCTGCGGCTCCAATTCCGGAATGCCTACCAACGTTCGCAGCGAGATCGATTTTCCCGCCTTCGACGCGATCCGCAACGACAGGCCGAGCGCAACTATCCCCAGAACGATTACCCACCATGGATTCGGCCGCCGGACGGAGAAGATTTCCTGGCGCCAGTAGAGAAGCGGGCCGCCGATGACCGGCCAGGCGAGGGCCGCCCAGTACGCCCTCTTGCCGACCTTCCGCCAGCGTTCGATGTTGAGATGAATGATGAACCAGAAGGCGAGGACTGGTGGATAACCGATCGCAATTACTTGTGCAAAGAACGCTGCAACCAGCCAAAGTATTGTGGTCATGCCGGGATTATGCTATTACAGACAGGTGCGTCGCCTGATGTTAATTGTTTCAGTGGTTGTGCTGCTTTCTGCATGCGGTCGAAAGACGGTTCGGATTTCAATTCCCGGTTCGACGCCCATTGCCATTCCATCGAACGAACTCGATGGCATCGCTTCATATTATGCCGAGCCATACCACGGCAGGCGTACCGCCAATGGTGAAATTTTCGACACCTACAAGGGTATGACCGCCGCCCACCGGACGCTGCCGTTCAATTCGGTTGTCATCGTCACGAACAAGAACAATGGCCGCGAAGTTCAAGTTCGTATCAATGACCGCGGGCCATTCATTGACGGCCGGGTGATCGACCTTTCACTGATTGCAGCGCGGCAAATCGATATGGTTCGTTCAGGCATCGCGCCGGTGAAGCTGAAAGTTATCAGGGCGGGCACTCCGGGCCGAGCCGCCGCGCCCGGTTCCTTGTACGCGGTGCAGGTGGGGGCGTTCGAAAGCCAGCGTTCGGCCGATGATCTGAAGCGGCAACTGGAAAAGAAGTATCCGGCTGTTTCCATCCAGACAGCATCGGGCCAGAAGACCGTTTTTCGTGTGCGGGTCGGCCG
>CAMAWS010000317.1 GCA_945861845.1 Candidatus Sulfopaludibacter sp. SbA3
GCAGCCGGAAGTGCGGTTCAGCGTTGACAGGGAAAAAGCGGCCCTGAACGGTGTCTCGGTCGAGCAGGCCGCAGGCACGCTTGGACTCGTATTGGGAGGCGGATCCGGTGGGCTGCTGCATGATCCGTCCGAAAAAGAAGACGTGCCGATCATGATCCGGCTCCCGCAGGAATCCCGGTCAAGCATCGAAGATCTGAAGGGAGTTCGGCTGGCGGGCTTCCAGGGGAAGCTTGTCCCACTCGGTGAAATAGTTCACACAGAGACCAGGGCCGCGGACCGGAACATCTACCACAAGAACCTCATGCCGGTCGTTTATGTCACCGGTGATGTGGCGGGTGCGGAGGAGAGCCCTGTGTACGCGATCCTTAAACTCAATCAGGAACTGGACAAGATTCTTCTACCGGAAGGATACAGCCTTGAGCGCTACGTCGCGAACCAGCCGTCGAGCACCGATCGGCTGGCCATGAAGTGGGATGGCGAGTGGCACATTACCTACGAAGTGTTCCGCGACCTGGGCATTGCCTTCGCGGTGGTGCTGATCCTCATTTATGTCCTGGTTACGGGTTGGTTTCAATCGTTCACGATCCCGCTCACCATCATGAGCGCGATTCCGTTCTCGCTGGTCGGCATTCTGCCGGCTCACGCGCTGATGGGAGCGTTCTTCACCGCGACTTCAATGATCGGTTTCATCGCGGGGGCCGGTATTGTCGTTCGCAATTCGATCATCCTGGTGGATTTCATCCAACTCCGGTTGAAGCAGGGTATGTCCCTGGAGGACGCCGTTATCGATGCCGGCGCCGTCCGTTTCCGCCCGATGATGCTGACCGCCGCCGCCGTCATCGTGGGAGCAAGCGTAATTCTTTTCGACCCGATATTCCAGGGATTGGCGATTTCACTGATGGCGGGAGAAGTCGCGTCGCTGCTGCTTTCCCGTATGACCGTCCCCGTCCTGTTCTACATCAGTGAGTCGCGCGGGTCTGCGGGGAAATAGGGGTCCGGCCGGTCAGTCCCTATTTTCTGTACTACAAGAAAATAGGGAATGACCGGCCGGATCCCTATTTCCCCTCCTATTTCCCCTGCTGTCCCCTATTTCCCGAACAGCCGGAGATCGATCGCATCCGCCATCGCTTTGTAGCCCGCATCGTTCGGATGCAGGTGATCGCAGGAATCGTAAGCCGCCAGGAAATTCTTTGGATCCTTGGGATCGCGCGTGGCGGCGTCGAAGTCGATAGCCGCGTCGAAGGCCTTGCTGGTCCGGATCCATTGGTTCACCGCCTGGCGTTTTGTTTCGCCGACTTCGGTGTAGTTCGCCGCGCCATAGAACGGAGTCAAAGTTGCACCGTAGATCTTCAGCCCTTTCGAATGCGCCTGGTCGATAAGCTGCTTGTAGGCGGCGATGATGTCTTCCGCGGTAGGCGACGGATTTGTCCGCGCATTTCCGATGTCGTTAATGCCCTCCATTACGATAATGTGCGTGACGCCGGGTTGCGCGAGCGCGTTGTGCTCGAAGCGCGCCAGCGCATTGATGCCCACATTGAAGGCCGCGTCGGTCAGCACCCGGTTGCCGGCGATTCCCGCGTTCATAACGCCCATCCTCAGCGGGGCAGCCTGCGACAGCATTCGCTTTACGAGTTGATCGGGCCAGCGATTGTTCGTGTCCGGTGTCGAGCGCGTGCCGTCCGTGATTGAATCTCCGAACGTCACTATGCCGCCGGTCGATCCAGGGGCCTGAACTTCGACTCGATTGATGATGAACCAGTTCTGCATGGATGCTACTACCGGCAGCTTCGCCATGCCCGCGTGGTTGCCTGTCTCCGAGACATAGTTGGTCTGGAAAGCGCCATTGTGCATCGTAATCGGAGCCGGCGAGTCTGTGTTGCCCGGCAGGTACAGATCGATCGCAAGGTCGGCCATCTGCGGCACAGCCAGATTCACCGGATCGCTGTACATCAACGCCCGCGGGGGAATCGTGACGGTTGTCCTGCCGCTGAAGGTCAGTGGGCGGCCGGAACCCGCCTGTATTGATGAATCCTTGTCGCGTAGCGCAACGTGAGCGGCGCCTATTGTCAGCGGCGCAGTCCCGTACGCATTGCTCAGCACCACGCGAACCCTCGGGCCACCGATGCTGGTGTGCACAACCTGGCGCAACGTCTGATTATTGAAATGCATGAATGTCGGCGGCGCCGGAGGCACGGCCGGGCACTGGTTGGATTGAAAAGGTGGAAGCGCCGGCACAGCGGGAGGGGGAGTCTGCGGGCGGCCTACCTCGGACGTGGTCCACGTTCCGACCCAGGGCCCGGTGCCCCCGCTTTGCGCAAACATGGCGGCATGAATCGCGAGGAGACAAAGACCGGGCAGAACGAACTGTTTCGCGGATCGCATGAGTGGATGCTCCTTTATATTTGGAACGTCAGGATTTTACGCGGCTCGGATTCAGTGGCACCTGGGCGGCAATCTTCAGGCCATAGGCTTCGAGCGCGACAAGCTTGCGTGGATGATTGGTGAGGATGCGCATGGAGTGGATTTTCAGGGCAGTCAGGATTTGCGCGCCAATGCCGTATTCGCGTTGCTCGCCGCGAAGCCCGATCGTTTCGTTGGAGTCCATGCCCTGCTTTCCATGAAAGTCGAGGTCCGCGGAGGCCGGGGGACGGTGGCCCATCTGGTGTAGATAAAGCAGGACTCCTCGCCCTTCGCCGCTGATCATCTCCATGGCCCGATCCATCTGCTCGCGGCAGTGACAGGCGGCAGAGCCGAAGACGTTTCCAGTCAGGCAGTGCGTATGTACCCGGACCAGCACATCCTCGCCATTCTCAATCGACCCCTTGACCAGCGCCATGTGAGTCTCGCCATCGATGACGCTTTCAAAGGCGATCATTCGGAACTCGCCATGCCTTGTCGGGAGCACCGATTCCCCCACTTTCCGAACGAAGCTTTCCGTCCGCAGCCGGTAACGAATGAGGTCGGCAACCGTGATGATCTTCAGGCCATGCAACTCCGCAAATTCGACGAGGTCGGGAACCCGCGCCATGGTTCCATCCTCTTTCATGATCTCGCAGATCACGCCGGCAGGAGAGAGCCCGGCAATCGAGGCCAGATCCACAGAGGCCTCGGTTTGTCCGGCTCGAACCAGAACTCCGCCATCGCGCGCGCGCAATGGAAAGATGTGTCCCGGCCGGCTGAGGTCGTTGGGCCGCGCTTTCGGATCGATCGCCGTAAGGATCGTCTGTGCCCGGTCGAAAGCCGAAATGCCGGTGGAGACATTGCGCTTCGCTTCGATTGAAACGCAGAAGGCGGTGCCGTATGGCGACGTGTTGCTGTAGTCGGAGACCATCAGAGGTATGTTCAGCTCGTCAAGACGCTGCCCGGTCATCGCCAGGCAAATCAGGCCGCGGCCGTGTGTGGCCATGAAATTGATGGTTTCCGGCGTGACCTTCTCGGCCGCGATCATCAGGTCGCCTTCGTTTTCGCGGTCTTCATCGTCAACGATGATGACCATCCTTCCGTCCTGGACCTCGATCAGTGCTTCATCTATAAGTGCGAATTGCATATTTAATCAGCGGCGAATCATATTCTCGACATACTTCGCGAGGACGTCGAATTCCCGGTTCAGCCGTCCGTGCCATCCTGAGATTCGTATTGTCGAACGTGTCGGGGATTATGGCGACAGAAAAAACATTCGGCCCCTGCCGCGCGGATCGTCCACTCGTGATTGTCAGCGGGCTGCCGGTAATCAGACGCAAAATTCCGGAGACCTTCCAGCCGCCTGCCAGCGCGTGGACTGCCCGATTTCCGAAATTCGGCCCAGCAGCATTTCGTGAAACTCATTGGTTCCGGACCTCGTGACGGCATTGACCGCTGCCGCGGAATGATGTCCGTATTGTGCAGGCAATGCGTTTGTCTGGAGTTTGAATTCCTGCAAGGCGTCCGGCGTATTACCGCGAAACCAAAACAATTATTAGACTGCCGTACAACAAAAGGTGTATTCAGTTCCGAACGAGGAGGACTCCATGCAGATTGACAGGCGACATTTTCTGGCCAGCCTTGGCGGCGCAGCAGCCGTTAAAGTAATGGGCCATGAAGCCCGGGCAGAGGCGCTCGAGGCCTACATGCAGGAACAATTGAACCCGTCCCCGAAACCGAAGTTCCCGACCGCGGCTCAGATCGAAGCACAGATTCCGACCCGGCACTACCGCCGGGGCGTGGGAAGTCTCTTCGTGAACAACGCCGCCGGCGGAAAGGTTGCCAGGCTGGAGCCGTTGCCGTCGAAACCGACACTGGTTGATTTCTTCACGCTTCGATTCGGGCAATTCTCCAATCACGTACTGCAAAGCGCCAACCTGGCCATGAAAAATGGCATGGGTCAGGACGTCATTTTGGCCTGCCTCCTTCATGACACCGTCCAGGTCATGGCAAAGACCGATCATGGCTGGTGGGGCGCCGACCTTTATGCGCCGTACGTGTCCGAGAGAGTCACGTTCGCGATTCGTTATCACCAGGCGCTGCGCTTCTACGCGGATCCGGCCAATGGCTATGTGTATCCCGATCTTTATCGGAACATGTTCGGCGAGGATTACGTCCCGAGTCCCCATATCGAGGCGGCGTACAAGTACGCCAAGGCGCACAGGCTCTATAGGGATGCGCGTCTCGTCACCGTGAAGGATCTTT
>CAMAWS010000318.1 GCA_945861845.1 Candidatus Sulfopaludibacter sp. SbA3
GCCACCAGTCCAACGCTTCGAGCGCCGCCTGCGAATCAGGGATCTCATCGGCCAGGTCGTCGGCCCAGCGGCAGTAGGCATAGACGTTATAGAAATCCTGACGAAGAGACCGGGGAAGCAGCCATGTCGCTATCGTGAAGTTTTCGTAATGATGGGTGGCGAGGAGGCGGGTGTATTGTTCGGCGGCTTCCAGCGAGCTTCCGGCCGGCGGCAATTGTCGAGCGATTTCCAGGTCACCAGGGACTCGCATACGGCAGTCGTACTACGGCATTACGGCAACTTTAAGCTGGCCGTTCCTGTGTTTCATGTGCTGGAACAGATCGGGCAGTTCGCTCAGGCGTATTTCACCCGTTACAAAATCAGATGCCGAGACCTCTCCTTTGGCGATCCTGTCCAGAGCTTCCCGGATGAATCGTGGCGTGTGATGAAAAGTGGACTTGATCGTAATCTCCGAATAATGCAGAAGGGATGATTCGAATTCCACCATGGTTTCCCGCGGGCAACCGCCAAACAGATTGACGGTCCCGCCGCATCGCACCATCTGCAGGGCCCATTGCCATGTCGCCTTTGAACCAACAGCCTCTATAACGGAGTCGGCTCCAAGTTGCCTGTAGGTCATCTGGCGCACAGCCTGTATTGGAGTATCCATCGCCGAGACGTCGAAAGCAGCGGCGGCCCCAAGGCGTTCTGCGGCTTTAATCTGGCTGCTGCGCTTCCCGATGGCAATCACCCGAACACCGCGGCCGGAGAGGATTCGGATGAATTTCAAGCCGACAGGACCGCAGCCGATCACCACTGTCGTATCGCCTGGCCGAATTCCTGTTTCATCGATTCCGCGCAGTACGCAGGCCAGCGGCTCGACCAGCGCAGCATCCACGAATGAAAGGTGGGGCGGAATTTCCATCAGGTTCTCGCGGAGAATGCGGCCTGGAATCAGGGCATACTCCGCGTATGCGCCATTGATGAAAACGAGATCTTCGCAGAGATTTGGTTTGTCCTTCAGGCAAAAGAAGCATTCATTGCACGGTGCGGAATTTGCCGCCACCACGCGCATCCCTACACGGAAGCGGTCCGGCACGGCTTCGCCAACCTGCTCCACGACTCCAGCCAGTTCGTGGCCAAAGATGGCAGGAGGTACGATCATGCGGGCGTGGTAACCCTGCTTCCATACCTTGAAATCAGTCCCGCATGTCAGCGCCGCTTTGACCCGCACCAGCAAATCGTGGGGGCCGGGTTCTGGAATGGCTACCTTTTCGACCTTCAATGATTCGCGGCCGTACAGCACGGCGGCCATCATGTGTCCATTACGTTCTGCATTCATCAGGAGACCACGCGCTCAAGTCCTTCGAGGGGCGCCGGCAGCGGAAAATGAACATCTTCCTCGATCAGTTCCACTTCCCGGACGCACGTGAATCCTCGCTCCTTCAAGTCACCGACAACCTGCTCGACCAGGATTTCCGGTGTCGAAGCGCCCGCAGTGACGCCGACATGGAAACGCCCATCGAGCCATTCGGACTGAATGTCGCGGGCACTCCCAATCAAGTATGCAGTCGTTCCCGCGTTTTGCGCGACTTCGACCAGCCGATTCGAGTTGGAGCTGTTCTCTGAGCCAACGACCAGGATGAGATCGGCCTTTTCTGCGATTGCTTTTACGGCAGCCTGACGGTTTTGAGTCGCGTAACAGATATCGGAACTGGCCGGCGCAATAATTCGCGGAAAACGCTGTTTCAGGCGTTCGACAATGGCGTTGGTGTCATCCATGCTAAGGGTCGTTTGCGTGGTGTAGACCACCCTGTCGGGCTGCACGTTTTCAAGCGCCTCCACGTCGGCCAAAGTGGAGACCAGGTGGATGGAACCCGGGGCTTCGCCCAATGTTCCGATAACTTCGTCGTGATTGCGGTGACCGATCAGGATCACAGTGTAGTTCTCACGGGAATACCGCAGCACCTCGAGATGAACCTTGGTCACCAGCGGACAAGTTGCATCAATAACGCGAAGACCTCGATTCAAGGCTTCTTTGCGGATTTCGGGCGTTACTCCATGGGCACTGAAGATGGTGACCGCGCCGGACGGGATCTCGTCGAGACTGTCCACAAAGACTGCGCCCCGGGCGGCCAGGTCATCCACAACATATCGATTGTGAACAATTTCCTTACGAACGTAGACAGGCCCTCCCAGTTGCTCCAATGCGATTTCGACGATATCGACGGCACGGATCACACCTGCGCAAAACCCGCGAGGTTTCGGCAGCAAAACCGTCTTCTGTTTGGAACCTGCAATTTCCATGGGCCTGGAATGAGAGCAACTACGGATTGAGGGTTCGATCCTAGCATGGAGCCACGATCTCAGATTGTTCTTTCGTCCGGATGTTCTTAACGCGGGATTAGTGAACTTAGTGTCACAGAACCCGCACGTAGCTGACGTTCTTTCGCTGTTCCGCGGCAAATTGTAACTTTTTGTGCGAAGCCAGGGAGAGGATACTATGTAGCCGTTTTCGCGAATGAAATACGGCGACTGGAAACAGCATGGACGACACTCGTACAATTCTTGATTTCTGTCCGAACCTTTTGTGTCTGACGGACCGGGATTACCGTTTCCGGTTCCTGAACGCCGCATGGTTTGAGCAGCTGGGATGGACGACAGAGGAACTTCAGGCTGGGCCGTGGATCGAGCTCGTCCATGCCGAAGACAAGCAGAAGACAAGAGACGCGATCGGGAAGCTGGCTGGCGTGCCGTCGATTACGAGGCTTGAAAACAGGTTCCGCCACAAGGACTCCTCATACCATCGCCTGAGCTGGACAACGAGATCGTTAACCGATGGCCGAATATCTGCGGTAGCGGAGAATCTGACATATCTGGGTGTAGATGACGACCTAAGCGACCGCGAGGCCCGCTATCGAGAAGCGTTCGAGAATGCAGCCGACGTCATTTTCATTACTGACCTCAGTGGCGTTATTAACGAAGTCAACAAGGCCGCTGAAACCATTACCGGCTATCCGCGCGAGGAACTGGTCGGACACCATTTCAAGAAGATCGTCGCGCCTGAACACCAGTTGCTCATGTCACAGGTCCGCGACCACAAGATGGGTGGCAGGTCGGCCAGTACGGTTTATGAGATGAACGTGTTGACCAAGCAGGAGACCCGAATTCCGGTGGAAGTCAACACGCGGCTGATATACGAGAATGGCCGTCCCGTCGCAACCCAGGGAATCGTTCGGGATCTCCGCGAGCGGAAGCAACTGGAGGAAGAACTGCAGCGCGCCCGGAAGATCGAAGCGGTAGGACGCCTGGCTGGTGGTATCGCGCATGATTTCAACAATGCGCTCACCATCATTGTCGGGCATGCCCAGCTCACGCTGATGGATCTTGATCCGGGCCTCGTTCGCAACAGTGTCGAGAGCATTCGCAAGGCGGCCGAGCATGCCACGTCGCTGACCCGGCAGTTGATGGCGTTCAGCCGGAGACAGGCTCTTCAGCCGCAGGTACTCGATCTTAACAGCGTGGTTTCCGGAATGCGGGACATGCTCTCGCGCACGATTTTGGACAACATCGAACTGGTCACGACACTGGCTCCGGACCTGCAGTACGTCAAGGCGGATCCCGGCAAAATCGAGCAGGTCATCCTGAATCTGGTCCTGAATGCAAGGGACGCAATCGCCGGAAATGGTCACCTCACGATCGCCACTGCCAATGTCGAGCTGACAGATCATGACGTCCTGATCCGGCCAGGAGCGCGAGCCGGGGCCTGCGTGATGCTGCTGATCCGCGATACCGGCAGTGGCATGGACGAGGAAACCCGGTCTCACCTGTTTGAACCTTTCTTTACGACAAAGGAGCCGGCGCGCGGAACCGGCCTCGGGCTGGCCACCGTCTACGGAATCGTCAAGCAGAGTGATGGATACATTGAGGTGGACAGCGCTCCAGGAGAAGGCACGAGCTTCAGGATTTACTTGCCGGTGACCTCGGAAAAGCCGGAACCACCGGAGCCCCAGCGGTCCGCATCCAGGGCCGGCGCCGAAACCATTCTTGTGGCCGAAGATGATCCGGATGTCCGCGGAATCACAGTCGCAATGCTGAAAGCCCAGGGGTATGAAACGCTGGAAGCATCCGATGGCGAGGAAGCGGCGGAAATCTGCAGGCAGCACAAGGGGCCCATCCAGTTGCTTCTTACGGACGTCATTATGCGCCGCATGGACGGCCGGCGCCTGGCCGACATTGCGGTTCGGCTGCTCCCGAACTTGCGCGTCCTCTATATGTCCGGCTACACTGCCGACATTCTCGGCCGGCAGGGAGCGCTCGAACCCGGGCTTCATCTCATCGAAAAACCATTTTCCCCGGAGCAACTGCTATCGAAAGTTCGGGAATTGCTCGATCAAGACTGACCATCGGAGGATTTAATTAATGACCGAAATAAGAATGAAGAAGACGGTACTGGTGGCCCTGGCTGCCCTATTCTGCACAGTCTCGATGTTGGCCCATCACGGCACGAACATTTCTTATGACGCATCGAAACCCATAACCCTGAACGCCGTCGTAACGGATTTCCGTTACACGAACCCGCATCCGCAGTTGTTCTTCGACGTTACCGACGAAACCGGAAAAGTGACAAAGTGGGCCGCCGAAATCGCGCCA
>CAMAWS010000319.1 GCA_945861845.1 Candidatus Sulfopaludibacter sp. SbA3
AGTTCGGCTACGAACTGACTTTCTTTCGGACCGGCATGGATCAATCGTTTGAGAATACGTCCGCATGGCAGATCCGCGATCTGTACATGGCGCACCTGGCCATCACGGACATAACGGAGAACAGGTTTTACTATTTCGAAAAGCTCAGCCGCGCAGGTCCGGGCATCGCAGGCGCAGGCGCCGGAACACTGGATGTGTGGAACCAGAACTGGTCGGCCCGGATGGATGCGAACGCGATGAAGCTTGTCGCAAACGCGGGCGAGGGGGCATTGGACCTGAAATTGGATCCTCAGAAGAAACCGGCGATCCACGGCGCAAACGGCGTGAGCCAGAAAGCGGAGGGCGCCGGGCGCGCATCCCATTATTACTCGATGACGCGACTGTCCACCAAAGGCGCATTGCGGATCGGCGCAAGGACATTCCAGGTATCCGGTGAGAGCTGGATGGACCACGAGTTTGGAACCAACCAGCTGACCGAGAAGCAGGCAGGGTGGGACTGGTTCAGCATCCAATTGGATAACGGAACCGACCTCATGCTTTACCAGCTGCGTAATCGTGACGGCAGCCTCGATCCGTATTCGAGCGGAACCGTTGTGGCCCCGGATTCTCGCACCATCCGCCTTCGCCTGGCGGATTTCGCCGCCTCGCCGGGCCGGAAATGGACGAGCTCGAAGACTGGAACTTCATATCCGATCGAATGGACGATCGTTCTTCCAGGCCGCGCGACGGAACTTCGGGTGACGCCCGTGGTCGATGACCAGGAGCTCGTGACTACCCGGTCCACAGGCATTGCGTACTGGGAGGGAGCTGTACGAATAACCGGAACCTGGGAAGGCAAGCCGGTTACAGGCAAAGGATACGTGGAACTAACAGGCTATCTGGAACAGTACCGGCCGAGGATCTGAATGGCGCCCGGTCAGACCGCAAACTATGCATTCTCAGTCCAACTGCGCAAGCACGGCGATGAGAGTAAGCAGCCGCTGGATGCCCAGATGCCGGTTCGACGGATCGAACCATTCGCCGGGGGTGTGCACATTTCCCGATGCGCCACCGGCGCCGATGGCGACAGCCGGGATACCGCACGACATAGGAATGTTGGCATCCGTTGAGCCGATATCGAGCCGTGGGTCGGCGCCAAACTGGCGAGTCGATTCACGCGCGGCCTGAACTACCGGATCGGACGCAGGCGTTATCCCTGACGGGCGCTCGCCCATGAGCTCGATCTTGTACTCCACTCGCGAGATGACGGATGCCTCGGCAACAGCGTTCTTCAAATTGGTCTCGAGATCGTCAAGGTTGCCGGAATTGATGGAGCGGAGATCCACCTCCATAAGTGCCTCCGACGGAATGGCATTCACCGAAATTCCACCGCGAACGACTCCAACATTAAATGCTGTGCCGGGCTTGCGGTTTGAAGGGGCGCTGGTGAATGAATGAATCGCGCCTGCCATTGCGTGTACGGGATTGGGCCTGCCGAAATCCGCCCAACTATGGCCTCCGGGGCCGATCATCCGGATCCTGAAACGCCTGCTGCCCAGCGCCTGGTGCGTTACTCGTTCGATTCCCGCACCATCGATTGCGATGAAATCGCAACCGCCTGTTCCCCATGGCGGCGCGTTAAACAGATGACGAATGCCGCGAAGATTCCCTTCCCCTTCTTCACCCACATTGCCAACAGCAATGACCGGCCGCTTGAAACGAAGTCCGGCCCGCCTGGCGGCGCGCAACGACCAGAGCAGCGCGACGATTCCGCATCCGTTGTCCGAAATGCCCGGCAGGAAGAGGGACCTTCCCTTTCGGCGTAATTCGAGAGGTGTCGATGCGGGGAAAACCGTGTCGAGGTGCGCGCCAATAACCACCGGATTCGAGCCAGTTCCGTCGTACGCGGCAATCACGTTCCCGATCGCATCGGTTGCCGGCGCGAAACCCATCTGGCTGAGTTCGCCTGTGAAACACTCGGCGCGCGCGGTTTCTCCGAAGGGCGGAGCGGGGATCAGCGTTATACGAACCTGGTCGGCTTCGATTGCGGCTTCGTTTTCAAAGATGTACCGGAATGCCTGCCGTACGCGGGCATCCCCAAGAACAGATGCAACGCGCTGGCGCACTAACGGACTTCAAATGTGACGGGATCGGATTCGATTGGTGGCCGGGTAGCCACGAATCCGACGAGTTTGTATTGCCCGGCTGTCACCGGGTTCAGATCGTTGTCACGGCGATTCCAGGTGACCTCAAACTTCCACTGCTTATTGGGAAGAATCGCCTCCGTCCGCACCACCTGCGAAGTGAACATCATGCGTCTCGACCACCTCCAGATTTCCTGGCCGGTGGCCGGATCGATAACTGCGAAGTCGTAGGTCTGGCCTGATGCGAAGTGAAACGGCAGGAGCTTGTCTGCAGTATTCATTACCGTGAGGATGAATTTGTTTCCCTCCGGCGCCGCCGTCACCTCTACGTCCAGCAACGGATTCTCTTCTGTAATCGCAGTCACGTTGTCGGACGAGTCTTTGGCTTTTTCGGCCGCTGCCTTCGCAGGCGGACCGGCAGGCACCCCCGCCGCTGCTGCTACGGCCGTCCTTCGTTCGCCCACTCGCACGTTGGCAATCTTTGCGATCCGAATGCCGTCGGCTCCATGAATGCGGGCTTCGACAATGCCGACACCACGCTGGAACGTAACCGTGGCCGTGTCCGTCTGTAAAACGAACTTCTGAGGCAATCCCGAGTCGTCGGTTTGCAGGACTTCAGAGACTACCCCATCGAAAAACAACGCGCTCTCCTCGTCATTGATCATGGCGGTGTACTGGCGGTCGCGTGCATCGTAACGGATGAGCTTGACGCGGTCTCCGCCTTCGGACAGAAAAGGAAACCGGGTCACGACGTAGAAACTGCGGCCGGAAATGATCGTGCGTTCCTGGATCGAAAAATCGGTTTGGCCGATCTTCATGCCGTCTTCGTTGAGGACATCGTAGACCCATCGATTCCCAACTTCGAGCGGAAGGAAATCGGGCGACATCCGGACGCCCTGGCCAATCGCGAGAACCGGCGCCAGCAAGAGAACGAGCGGAATGGCCAGAAGCAATTTCATTGGAATTAAGTGTAGCATGGGGGACGTGACGTCACAGGCGCTGCACCCATCAGACGAGCGGTTCATGGATACCGCCATAGAGCAGGCTCGTAAGGCCGAAGCCGCCGGCGAGGTTCCAGTGGGAGCAGTTATCGTGATGGACGGAACGGTCGTCGGCCTCGGTTTCAATCAACCGATCTCCATGCACGATCCCTCCGCCCATGCCGAGATCCTGGCGATGCGCGAAGCCGCGCGAAACGCCGGCAACTATCGCCTGACGGGAGCGACGATGTACTGCACCATCGAACCCTGCATCATGTGCGCTGGCGCGATGATGCATGCCCGGATCGCACGCCTTGTTTACGGCGCAGCCGATCCAAAAGTCGGGGCGGCAGGTTCGATCTACAATGTCCTGACCGATCCGAGACTGAACCACCGCCTGATCGTTTGTCCCGGACTGCGCCAGGCCGAATGCAGCACCCTGCTGAGCCGGTTTTTTGAAAGGCGCCGCGGTCTATAGGTCGCGTGTTTCCTCTGCGGTTCAATATAATCGCGGATTAGCTACTCAAGCCGCCTGATCTGGATTTCCTGCATTTTATGTATCTCCTGTCAGTACAGCTACTTACCTCGCATTTCAGTTGGAACACCGACTCTCTCTGGATAACAATTACGCGTTCTTCACAACAGTATGTTGTGCCCGCAAATACAGGGAAGTAGCGCTCATCGCATCGTTTTCCATGCGCTCTTATCACCGATTAACCGAATACAAATGAGGAATCTCTCCACATGAAGAAGGTTCGCGTACTGGCTATGGTCTGCACATTTCTTTGTCTGAGTGTTTTCGCCTTCGCGGAGGACGGCGGCGGTAAGACGTTATCAATCACCAAGGCATCCGTAAATTATCTGAACGGAACAATCGTTATCACCGGTAAGAACTTTCTCAGGGCGAACGGGAAGACGCCGATCGTCACACTGAGTGGAACGGCACTGACGCTTGTGGGTGCTCCAACCGCGACGGGGCTTGTTGCAGATTTTCCAGGAAACACCATACCGGCTGCGGGAGAATATCCCCTGGTCGTCGGCGCCAACGGCGCTAAAGACTCTAATGGTGACAATGGAAATTCAGACTCACTGAGTCTGACTATCGGTGCAGCTGGCATGCAGGGACCTGTCGGCCCGACTGGACCTACCGGGTCAACTGGTGTTGCCGGGGCTGCTGGTGTGGCCGGACCTGTCGGTCCTAAGGGCGATACTGGCGCTGCGGGTACGAATGCTCCCGCTGGTGAGTACGGAGTCGCGACCGTCGCTGTTAAGCGTGGCACTGGCGCAGCGTCAAATTGGGCTGTGTACTCCACCCGACTTGGTTCGCCGGTTGGTGACACGACAAGCGGAACATTCCGCTTTACTTGCACTGGCGCAAACGCTCCTTGCACCGTAGCTGTTAACGCGGCTGTTCTCTCAGACGTGGCAGGCACCACCTGGGGCGTTTGGCCCCGGGTTCTCATCCAGAGACAGGACAACCTGACCGCTGGACTTCCAACGGTGAGCACAAG
>CAMAWS010000320.1 GCA_945861845.1 Candidatus Sulfopaludibacter sp. SbA3
TCCTGAACTTCGGAATTCGGAGTCTGTCCCCAGATCTCTACCGTCCGTCGTCTGTGCTACGCTTGTGATTCTTAATTATGGCCAATAACTACGAGGCTGTTATCGGGCTGGAGTGTCACGCCCAGCTCCTCACGAATTCCAAACTCTTCTGTTCCTGCTCCACTCGTTTCGGCGAAGCGCCGAACGTGAATACCTGTCCGGTGTGCCTTGGCCTTCCTGGGGCTTTGCCCGTACTCAACCGCGTGGCCGTGTCGATGGCCATCAAGGCGGGGCTTGGCGTGAATTGCAGGATAAATCCGGCGGCGCAGTGGTCCCGGAAGAATTACTTTTATCCGGATCTTCCCAAGGGCTACCAGATCACGCAGTACGACCGGCCACTGGCGCAGAAAGGCCACATCGACATTTCTGTCGACGGCGTCCTGAAGACAGTTCGGATCAATCGTATTCACATGGAGGAGGACGCCGGGAAGTCGCTCCACGACGGTTTTCCTGATTCCAGCCGCAGCACGCATCTCGATTTCAACCGCAGCGGCGTACCGTTGATTGAGATCGTCACCGAGCCCGATCTCCGTTCTTCCGCGGAAGCCTACGATTACCTGTCCAGGCTGAAAGAGATTCTCGAATACCTCGAAGTGTGCGACGGCAACATGGAAGAGGGCAGCCTGCGTTGCGATGCGAATGTCTCCGTACGCCGCGTGGGCGAAGAGAAATTGGGGACAAGGACGGAACTGAAAAACATCAACTCGTTCAAGTTTGTGCAGAAAGCCATCGACTTCGAGATCGCCCGCCAGATCGATGTTATTGAAGGCGGCGGCCGGATCGTGCAGGAAACCCGGTTGTGGAATAGTGACGAAGAGCGAACGGTCTCCATGCGCAGCAAGGAAGAAGCGCACGACTACCGATACTTTCCGGATCCCGACCTTCCATTGCTTGTCGTCGATGACGCGTGGATCGAAACCGTGCACCGTTCCATGCCGGCTCTTCCTGAAGAGCGCCGCCGCCGGCTTGTCAAGGAGTACGCCCTTTCCGAGTACGATTCCGGCGTGCTGACCGCGACCCGCGCCCTTTCGGATTTTTTCGAGGAAACGGTCAAGAGAAGCGGACAACCTAAAATGGCCGCCAACTGGATCATGGGCGACCTGCTCCGATTCTTCAAAGAGAACAACGTCGATACCAAGGACCTGGCGCAGTCGCCGGTGACCCCCGAAATGCTTGCCGGCATGATTCAACTGGTCGAGAAGGGCGCCATTTCCGGAAAAATCGCAAAGACGGTCATGGAAGAGATGTACGCCACGGGCAAGCCCGCACAGAAGATCATCGAAGAAAAAGGCCTCGTGCAGATTTCAGACAGCGGCGAAATCGAAAAGATTGTCGACAAGGTCCTCGAAGACAATGCAAAACCCGTCGAGCAATACCGCGCCGGAAAAACGGGAACGTTCGGCTTTTTTGTGGGCCAGGTAATGAAAGCCACAGGCGGCCGCGCGAACCCTCAGACTGTGAACGACCTTCTGCGGAAGAAACTTGCGGGGTAATCGACATCGGAGTTATAGTGCCCGCCATTATGGAAGTTCAGGAGCAGAAAAAAAGGCACATCGCTGAGTTTTACAAGGAAGAATTCCTGCGGCACAAGTGCCGCCTGGAATTGCAGCGTCCCTTTTTCGTGGAAAAGACCTACGAAGAAATCGAAGGTGTTCTGAACCGCATCATTGAAGAGATGGAACGCATCTGCGAGGTGGACAACTTTGAGCAGGTTGCCAGCCATCTTCTGCATCGCATCGACGTGGTGACAAATCTGTCACTGTCGAAGGTCAATCCCATCTACAGGATTCACTGACCGGATGGCACGCAGTGGGCGCGGGGCTTCAGCCCCGTGCAAAGTTCCAGAAAATTCATGTTTGATCCGGGCACGGGGCTAAAGCCCCGCGCCCACAGTTGAAGCGTCCGTTCGATATTACGGTCGCGGAGCCGCCGCAGGAGCCTGTGTAAGCGCGGCGTCGATCCGGCGGGTAATTTCCGCAGTAATATTCAGGGCATCGCTGACGTACACGATGTTGGTCTGCGGATTCGAGAGATCGAAAATCATCGTGTACGACTGCTCTGCAGAGAAAGCCTCGAGGAGCCGCCCTGCGGCTTCGCTTATGGGGCGAAGCAGTTCGTTGCGATATCCGTCCAATTCCCGCTGGGCGTCCTCATTCATGCGAGTGAGATCCGTCTGCCCACGCTGGAGATTCCGGTTCAAATCGGCAATTGCCGTTTCGCTGAGCGCGCGTTGCTGCGTGCTCAACCGGGCTTGTATATCTTCGAGCTCTTTTTGCTTCGCTTCGATTTTCGCGCGGTGTTCTTCCACCTTTGCGTTGAACTGCGCTGAAGCTTTCTTTCCTTCCACCGACTCGACCACCGCGCGCTCGAAATCCACCACCGCAATCTTGGGCGTGCTTTGGGCCAGGACGATTGTGGGAGCTAAAACAAGGGTCAACAGGACCGACAATCTGGCAAACATAACCTTAAGACCTCTCCGTGAAATTAGTCGGGATATTCTAATTGAAAATGCCTACAGGAGGAAGCCGCCAGCTTTCTCGAACTGGTGGGCCACCCGCAGCAGCAGGCCTTCCTGAAAATGATTCGCGATGAGTTGCAATCCCACCGGCAGGCTTTCGGAGTTCCTGCCGCACGGCACTGAAATCCCCGGCAGGCCGGCCAGGTTGCAGGTAATAGTGAATATATCCGAGAGGTACATCGCCAGCGGATCCTCAGTCTTCTCGCCGATCTTGAAGGCGACAGTAGGGGCAGTGGGCGTCAGGATGACATCCACCCGCTCGAACGCCTTCTGGAAATCCTGGAGTATCAGCGTGCGTACTTTCAGGGCCTTGAGATAGTAAGCATCGTAGTAGCCCGCGCTCAGCGCATAGGTGCCAAGCAGGATGCGCCGCTTTACTTCCTGCCCAAAGCCAGCCATGCGAGTCTGGCGGTACATCTCCTGCAGCCCTCCGTTTCCTGCCTGGCGCAGACCGTAGCGCACGCCGTCGTATCGGGCGAGGTTGGAGCTCGCTTCCGCGGTTGCAATCAGGTAGTAGGTAGCAACCGCGTACTCGGTGTGTGGCAGGCTGATCTCCTCGATCTTGCAGCCGAGGCTTTCGTAGAGCCGTATGGCGGATTGAATTTTCGCCTTAACCTCGGCATCCATGCCTTCGACGAAGTATTCCTTCGGTACTCCAATTCGAATTTGTTTCACGGGCAGGTCGAGCCCCTTGACGAACTCGTCGACCGCAGTATCGGCGGATGTGGAATCGTAGTGATCGAATCCACAGATCACTTCGAGAACCTGGGCCGATTCGTGCACGGTTTTCGAGAACGAGCCGATTTGATCGAGTGACGAAGCGAATGCCACCAGGCCGTACCGTGAAACGCGACCGTAAGTCGGCTTGATTCCGACCACGCCGCAGAAAGACGCCGGCGTGCGAACCGATCCGCCGGTGTCGGATCCCAGCGCCAGTAGAGCCATCCCGCCCGCCACGCTGGCTGCCGAACCGCCACTGGATCCGCCCGGAACCCTGGTGAGATCGTTAGGATTGCGGGTGACGAAGAAACCCGAGTTCTCGGTGGACGATCCCATCGCGAATTCGTCCATATTCGTTTTTCCAACGACGATCGCTCCGGCGCTGCGCAGCCGCTCAACTGCCGTCGCGGTATAGGGTGGAATGTAGTTTTCCAGGATTCGCGAGCCGCAGGTTGTGAGCACATCGCGAACCGCCATGTTGTCCTTGATCGCGACCGGCACACCCGCCAGCGGTTCAAGAGCCTCTCCCGCCGCAACCTTCGCATCCACCCGCCGCGCATCTTCAAGCGCCCGGTCACGCATCAACGTGATGAACGCCCGCACGTCCTTATCGGTCTGTTCGATTTCCTCGAAGACGCCCTGTATGACCTCTGTAGCGGTGAGATCGCCATTTCGGTAAAGCGCCACGAGCTTGTCCGCCGTAATGTTCCTGAGGTTCATCGCTCGGTTATGACCTTTGGCACTTTGAACAGTTTGCCGGTCTTGCCCGCATCCGAAGACCCTGTGCGCGGGCTGACGCGGTCGTCGCGTACGGCATGCTTGACGCTCGTTACGACCTGGGCTGTGGGTTCGATGGCAGAGACGTCCAGCTTGTTCAGCTGGTCAACGAACTCGACAATCCGGCTCAATTGTTCGGCCAGTTCCTTCTTCTCCCCGGGCGCTACTTCCAGGTTCGCAAGCTTTGCCACATACTCGACATCGGCTTCGCTAATTTTCATATGTGAAGGCAATCTCCGTAATTTTGGATCCGCTCCACGGCTCGTTGATCTTTTTCAGCAACTCGGGCTTCATTTTCATGAGCTGTTTGCGCCAGAGCTGGTTTGGCACGTTTATCACAACCTGCGAGCCCTGAATGGACACCACCCTGGTAACCGACGACAGGTTCTCACCAACCAGGCTTGGCCAGAGCTTTTGCAGAAGCTCCAGGTCCAGCTGATCGTCCCAGTTGCGCGATTGCCGGAAGGTCTCTATCAGCTTTCGATAAACGGGATCCATGAGCCCTCCAGTTTACTGGGGGAATTGAGGGGACGCACCCCCGAA
>CAMAWS010000321.1 GCA_945861845.1 Candidatus Sulfopaludibacter sp. SbA3
CCTCCGGCCTCACCCCACGCGAACTTCTGAGGATTCTATTTTTTGCCTTTTGCGCCGGCCGGCTTGTCGGGCTCCAGGGAAGTCCGGAGAAGGAACTTGACATACAAGGCAAATGCGAGCGCAACCAACCCGCAAACCAGGATCAGGAAAAGGCCGTCGAGCGAGGCAGCTGCGCCAGAAACGACCTGCCAGGCCGCGGCAGCCAAAGATACGATGATTACGACAACACTGAATAGAAAAAGATAACCACGATCGGACATTTGATCTCGAAATCCTCCCTGGGAACTCTCCAAGACATTCTACCGCAGATGTAACATGGCGGGCGAATTGCACTCTCGTGCCTGAAGGAGGCTACGTTTGAAACTCACAACTGTCTCAAGGGCATTTTCACTATTGGCGGCGTTGGCTCTTGCGCAAGGGCTTAGGGCCGAGCTCGCCTGCAAAAACAGCGATTATCGAGGCGTATTCGGCGCCGTCGCCACAGGCGACTTCATCGCACCCCCGCCTGGAATTCCAGCAGGGCCGACCGTCCGGATCGGAAGGGTTGAGTCGGACGGAAATGGTAACGCTTCCATTCGCGCGACGCTAAGCCTGAACGGCGTCATCGTTAAGGAGGATTACGGCGGGACGTACACCGTAAACCCGGATTGCACGATGAACGTCATCTTGCTTATCCCATTTCCGGGCGTACCTGCGCCGATTCCATTCAGGTTTTTCGGCATGCTGGCGGACGATGGGCGGGAACTGGCGATCCTCCTCCTGGAACCCGCCGGGAGTTCAGTGCGCATCGCGCTCCGGAAACAGCGTCGCGACGATTGTTCTAATGGCGACCTCTCCGGCGGCTACCTCCTGAACATGTCGGGATTCAACGCGTTCCTCCCGGGGCTGACACCGGGGCAATTCGCGCGGCTAGGTAGGGTGAAATTCGACGGAAAGGGTGGATTCACGGCAAACACGCGCGTGAGCTATGCCGGGCGGATCGTGGAGGAGTCCTTCGCGGGCGTCTACTCGGTCGAGTCGTCCTGTACGGTTTCCCTGGTGTATACGCAGGGACAGCAGTTCACCTGGACCGGCATGATCCGGGACAATGCCGCGGCCGTCGACTTCATGGTGAGCGAGCCGCAGGGAGCCGCGATCACCGGAAGCCTGAAAGCGCAGTAGGGCTTATCCGGCAATCTGCCGCAACACGTAGGGCAGAATACCGCCCGAGCGGAAGTATTCGATTTCCTGCGGCGTGTCGACTCGCACGATGGCGGTGAAGGTTTTCTCTCCGCCATCGGCGTCGACCGCGCGGACCGTGGCGCGGGCTGAACCTGCGAAAGCTTGCGCGATGCCATCCACGTGGAAGCTTTCGGTTCCCGAAAGGCCCAGAGACTCGCGAGTCTCGCCGGACTCAAACTGTAGAGGGAGCACGCCCATTCCGACCAGATTCGTGCGGTGAATGCGCTCGAAACTCTCGGCGATCACTGCCTTTACGCCGAGCAGCGCTACGCCTTTCGCCGCCCAGTCGCGCGAGGACCCGGAGCCGTATTCCTTGCCCGCAATGATTATCAGGCCGACGCCTTCCGCCTGGTATTTCATGGAAGCGTCGTAGATCGACATCTGCTCTCCCGTGGGCGTATTAGCGGCCAGATGGATCGTCCAGCCGCCCTCGGTCCCCGGCGCCAGTTGATTACGGAGACGAATGTTTGCGAGCGTACCGCGCACCATTACTTCATGATTGCCGCGCCTCGCTCCGTAGGAATTGAAATCCCGCGGAGCGACCCCGAGCGAGATCAGGTACTTGCCCGCCGGACTCTCGGGTGAGAACGATCCTGCGGGTGAAATGTGGTCGGTCGTCACGGAGTCGCCCAGGACCGCAAGCGCCCGGAGATTCCGCAAATCTTCCACGGGCCGGTTGGGGTCGGCCATGTTGTCGAAATAGGGTGGCTTCTTAATGTACGTGGACTTGGCGTCCCAGGCGTACTGCTGCCCTTCGGGACAAGCGATAGACCGCCAGTTTGCGTCGCCGTCGAAGACCGCGCCGTACTCCTGCTTGAACATTTCCGGAGTCTGATGCTCGCGCACCGCGGCCTGCACTTCTTCAGCCGAAGGCCAGATGTCGCGGAGGTAGACAGGGCCGCCGTCATTATGGCCGAGCGGTTCGGTTTCGAGATCGATATCCACCCGTCCGGCAAGCGCGTAGGCGACAACCAGAGGCGGCGAGGCCAGATAATTCGCCTTCACTTGGGCGTTTACGCGGCCCTCGAAATTGCGGTTGCCGCTCAACACCGCGGCGACGGTTAGACCGTTCGCCTTCACCGCCGCCGACACCGCGTCAGGCAGCGGGCCGCTGTTGCCGATGCACGTCGTACAGCCGTACCCCACGAGATGGAAGTTCAGCTTTTCGAGATAAGGCATCAACCCGGCGTGCTGCAGGTAGTCGAACACCACTTTCGAGCCGGGCGCGAGACTTGTCTTTACCCAAGGTTTGACAGCAAGTCCTTTCTCGACGGCTTTCTTGGCAAGAAGTCCCGCCCCCATCATGACGGAAGGATTCGAAGTGTTCGTGCAACTGGTGATCGCCGCGATGACGACCGCACCATTCTGCAACTTGGCTTCGGCGCTCTCGGGCGCGCCAAAAGCCGAGACGAAGTTCTGTTTGACGCCGCCGAGGTCGATTCGGTCCTGCGGACGCTTCGGACCGGCGAGCGACGGCGTAACCGTGGCCAGGTCGAGCTCGACGGTTTCGGCGAATACGGGATCGGGCGTCGAATCGGTGCGGAAGAGGCCCTGCTCCTTCGAATAGGCTTCGACAAGCGCGACGAGTGCCGCATCGCGGCCGGAGAACCGCAGGTAATTCAGGGTTTCGTCATCCACGGGGAAGAAGCCGATCGTCGCGCCGTACTCTGGCGCCATGTTGGCCACGGTGGCGCGGTCGGCAAGGCTCAACTGGCTCAGACCGGGTCCGTAAAACTCAACGAATTTACCGACAACGCCGCGCTTGCGCAGGATCTGGGTGACCGTGAGAACCAGGTCGGTCGCAGTGCAGGCCGGGCGCAGCTTACCGGAGAGACGGAACCCGACCACTTTCGGGAGCAGCATCGAAACAGGCTGCCCCAGCATGCAGGCTTCGGCTTCGATGCCGCCTACGCCCCAGCCGACGACGCCGAGTCCGTTGATCATCGTGGTGTGCGAGTCCGTGCCCACGACGGTGTCCGGATAAGCAAACGTCACGCCGTCCCGAGCGGCGGAGAAAACGACCTTTGCGAGGTATTCAAGGTTGATCTGATGAACGATGCCGGTATCGGGCGGCACGACGGCGAAGTTCTGAAACGAAGTTTGCGCCCAGCGGAGGAAACTGTAGCGCTCCCGAGTCCGTTGGTATTCGAGGATGGCGTTATCGGCGAAGGAACCGGCTTGGCCGAAAGAATCGACCTGGACGGAATGGTCGATCACCAACTCGGCGGGGAGCAGTGGGTTCGCGAGACCGGGGTCCTTACCCATGGCGGCGAGAGCGTCTCGCATCGCGGCGAGGTCGACCGCGCAAGGAACGCCAGTGAAATCCTGGAGCAGAACGCGAGCCGGCATGAAGCTGATTTCCTTGGCCTCAGCCTGTCCTGCGGAGCGCGCGACGTATTCGATGTCGGAGGCTGACACCTTGCGTCCGTCTTCCTGGCGAAGCAGGTTTTCGAGAAGGATTCGGACGGAAACTGGAAGGCGGAAGACGCCGGCGAGGCCAGTCTTTTCAAGGGCGGAGAGGCGGTAGATGCGAAACGTGGAGCCGCCTGCGTGGAGGTCGGAAAGGGCGCCGAATGTGTTTGATTGGGGCATGCCCCTTCATTCTATCAGGGGAGGCTGGACTCCCAGGTCCGCGAACTATCCGATACGAATGGTGTCGGGATCATGCCGGATGAAAAACTGACGTCGCATTCAGTAATTCCGCCTCGAAAACGTGTATAGCCCTGCCAAGAGCATCACCACGCCGAACAGCGCCGAACTCCACACTGGCATCCAGTCCGTCACGGTGTGCCCAAGTACAATTTCGCGGCAGATCCTTCCGATATCAAACACCTTCGGAAGCGCAAAGTAGAAATACCGGACCGTATCTCGCGACCATTCCGAACTCAGCAGCCGCTCGATTAGGTGCCGCTGGGCAAGAATCGGGCTCACCAGCATCACCCCAAATGTCACCATCGTCGCGACCACGGCGGATTCCGAAAGCACGGCCACCAGCAGGACTAACGCAAGCAGAATCGCAAAGACGAAAACCGTGATCGCCGTGGAATACAAAAACTGGTGCGTCCAGACGCCCGTCTTGACTCCGAAGATGATCCACACCGCCAAAACCAGGTAGAACATGTTGGACGCGATGACGAGCACGTTCCCGACGTACCGGCCGAGTAAAATATGATGCCGCGCGACCGGCTTCGAAAGCAGCAGTTCGATCCGGCCCGGTTCGAAGATCGTCGGAATCAGCCCAGCCGAGGCGAAAACGGAGAGAAACAGCCCGGCGGTGTAAAGAAACGCCGCGATACCGCCGTGAACTTCGCGCACAAGCCGGGTCAGGTCCATGGTACGGGTGTCTCTCCCGAAAATGGACATTGTCGCGAAAGCC
>CAMAWS010000322.1 GCA_945861845.1 Candidatus Sulfopaludibacter sp. SbA3
GGGCCCGATCCATTTCAGCAGCAGAACAGCGGCGCCACCTGCCGCGACATAGTAAACAAGCACCTGCGACATGCGAATCGCTCTCCCTTCGATGGGATTGCCACGCAATAGCGTCAGGCCCAATCCGAGACCTGCTGCGAACATCGCTGCGAGCCAGCCCCACCGAGCCGTTGTCTTCAGGTTTGTCGTATCCCCGCCGAGCCACGCCACGATCGCTCGGATGCTTTCGGGATTCATGAGTGCGGACGAGTGGGCTCCCCAGGGCAGTTGCCACCACACCAGCCTGGATTGTCCGAGGTCCTGCAGGCTCGGGATGAAAGCGTTGATTTGCGGGATGTCCCATCTCCCGGTGACGACCAGCACGCGTTCGGCGTCAATCTTGTCGACTGGCGTGGGAGGCGGAGAGAGCAAAACGAGCGTTTCGAAATGACGTTCAGACGCGAGATCCAGAAGCAACCCCGCACCGAGGGAGTGCCCGATCACAATGGAAGTGTCGCCAATGTATTCCAGCGCCTGCCTCACCGCAGTCTCGGCAAATGAAGCTTCGAAGCCCGAGACCGAATCGCCGTGGCCTGGAAGGTCGATGGAGTAGACCTCGAAACCGGCATCCGCCAGCGCCTTGCAAAACATCTGCATGAATTCCTTGTTGGAATTCAGCCCGTGAACGACCAGGACGCGGGCTCGCGGCTCTGTTCCGGGCAAGTAGCGTATGTACGGAGTAGCGGGCGTAATCGGAAGGGTGCCGGACTCCTGTTCGGGGTCCAGTGCAGAGAGCTGAATCCATGCAAGCGCCAGCAACGCTCCAAAGGCCAGGCTGATCCAAAGACGAGGCACTTCGCGATGCTATACCAATTCCAGAGTGTTTTGGATTGTCTTCCGGCGCCCTTCCCTGCGGCTGTGCGCCGGTTTACATAGCACTCATACTATGACATTCTCGGCGCTGGCATAGTTGCTGCTTCCACGGCGTGGAAGACAAAGAAGGGGGAGAACCAGGAATTGAGCGTAATCCGGGCACTCGGTGTAGTCGGAACTGGAATAGTGCTGTGCGCTCTTGGCCAACCGCAACCGGCAACCGCCCAGACAGCTCCTCCTGCTTCCGCTCGTCCACGAACGGCCGCGAGGACGCCAGCGCCGCCGCCGGTGGCTCCGGAAACGGTTTCGCGCACGGCCGAAGGCGCTGTGTCGATACGGGCGGTACGTATTCCGGAAGGGCTCAGGATTGACGGCCGGCTCGACGAATCTTATTACCGCGAAGTTCCCGCCATCGGCGGCTTCATCCAGCAGGAACCTGCCGAAGGTGCGCCGACGACGGAGAAGACCGAGGTCTGGATCTTTTTCGACAATGTGAACCTTTACGTGGCGGCGCGATGCTTTGATTCGCAGCCCGAGCGCGAAATCGCCAACGAGATGCGGCGGGACTCGAACACCATCCTCCAGAACGAGAACTTCGGAGTCGTCCTGGACACGTTTAACGACAAACGAAATGGATATCTTTTCCAGACCACGCCGCTGGCCGCCCAGCGCGACGGCACGGTGAATGACGAAAGACAGAACGTGGACTGGAGTGGAGTGTGGTCAGTCGAGACGCAGCGGTCCAAAGAGGGCTGGACTGTCGAGTTCGCGATTCCGTTCAAGACGCTGCGATACGACTCGAATCCCGTCCAGGTCTGGGGCATAAACCTTCGCCGCATCATTCGCTGGAAGAACGAGTGGACTTTCATTGCGCCCATGCCGGCGTATTTGCAGAGTGCCGCCATGTTTTATGTGTCGCTGGGCGCCACGCTGGTTGGCGTCGAGACGCCTCCCCCCGGTCTCAACCTCGAAGTGAAGCCGTATGCGATTTCAGGCATTCGCACGGACCGTAAGGCGTCGCCGCCGTTCGTCAATGAGGTCAACAGCGATCTGGGCGTGGACGCAAAGTACGGGATCAGCAAGAGCATGACGCTGGATATGACGGTCAATCCCGATTTTGCCCAGGTTGAAGATGACACCCAACAGGTGAACCTCACGCGGTTCAACCAGTTTTTCCCGGAGCGGCGTGAGTTCTTTCTCGAGGGTCAGGGCCTTTTTTCTTTTGGCGGCAGCGCGCCCGGCACTGTCGGCGGCGGCGGCGGAGCCGTGGGCGGCGACGCTCCGCTGTTGTTCTTCAGCCGGCGCATCGGCTTGAACAACGGCCAGCCGGTTCCGATCGCCGGTGGAGCGCGCCTGACGGGCCGCGCGGGCGCGAATTCCTTCGCCCTGCTGAACATTCAGGCGCGCGAGGACGTGGCCTCGAAGTCCCGAGCCACGAATTTCACGGCCGTCCGGGCGAGGAGGGACATCCTCCAGCGGAGCTACGCCGGGCTGCTTTATACGCGGCGCGAGGAGACAGGGGCTGGGGGCGCTCCGGCCGGACAGACGATGGGCGTGGACGGGCTGTATTCGTTTTCGCCGTCGCTGAGCGTGATTTCCTACTACGCGCGGACGGAAAAGCAGGGCGTACGCGACGGCAACTCCAGTTACCTGGGCAGTTTTAATTACAACGCCGACCGGTACGGGCTTCAGGCGCAACGCCTGAAAGTGGGGCAGCGCTTCAATCCGGAGATCGGGTTTCTCAGGCGGTCCGATTTCGTGCGCGATTTCCTGCAGGCCCGGTTCAGCCCGAGGCCGGCGCGGAATCAACTGAAGGCGATCCGCCGGTTCGTCTTTCAGGGTAACGTGGAATACATCGAGAATAACCAGAGACGGCTCGACTTCCGCGAACAGTCCGGCCAGTTCGGAATAGAGTTCTTCAACAGCGATCGGGTCACGATCGATTATTCCCGGGATTACGAATTTATTCCGAGACCGTTTCCGATCGCCTCCAATGTCACCGTTCCTGCAGGTGGGTACACGTATCAGAACCTCCTTACTTCATACTCCCTTGGCGTTCAACACCGGCTGTCCGGCACCGTGTCTTTTCAGCAAGGGGAACTCTACGGCGGCACCAAACGAACCCTGGGGCTCAACGGGGGACGGGCGGAAATTACGCCTCAATTTACGCTGGAGCCGAGCTTTTCCTTCAACTGGGTGACCCTGCCGTGGGGAAGGTTCACCTCGTCGGTAATCACCGAGCGCACGACGTACACGATTTCCCCCCGCATGTTTGTCAGCGTCCTTACCCAATACAATTCCAGCGCCCACACGTTCAGCACCAATGCGCGTTTCCGGTGGGAATATCGTCCCGGAAGCGAAGTCTTCGTGGTTTACAGCGACGGGCGCGACACAGGTGTTGACGGCTTCCCGCCGGTCGTCAACCGCGCCTTTGTCGTCAAAATGAACCGGCTTTTCCGCTTTTGAAGCCGGTCGGCCGATTCCTTTTTTTCCACCCTGCAGCCGCTCGTGTATCGGTGCGCTATTTCATCGGATCCCTGGCCAGCACGGACTACCAGGGTTTTCGTGTTGTACTGTATTTGACACCAACCGGTTTGGCAGATATAAGCACTGTCAGCAAGATTAGCAACCTGACAATTGGCCTTTGATTACCGGGACGTTCTTCTCGGTATTGCGTCGAGTCGCGACCCTGGAGTCCGAATCGAGCAGGCAGAGCAAATGGAGGAAAACTGACAATGGGTGGAACGAAACGACGAGTCATTCGTATTTCGCTGGCAGCGGCCGTCATGTGTTTGATCCTGACTCAGCGGGAGATCCCCGTTTGGGCGCAAGGTACCGCACAGGTCAGCGGGGCCGCGATGGATCAAAGCAACGCCGTGTTGCCGGGCGTTGAAATCAAGCTCACACAGACAGCTACCGGCCAGGTCCGGACAACAATCTCGAACGAGGTTGGGTCGTATGTCGTCGCGAACATGCCGATCGGTCCCTACCGGCTGGAAGCATCCCTGCCTGGCTTCCGGACGTTCGTTCAGACCGGCTTAGTCCTCGCGATCGGCGCCAACATTGTGGTCAACGTGGCTCTTGAAGTAGGACAGGTTGCCGAGACCGTGGAAGTCCAGTCGGACGCCATAGCGGTCGAGACGCGGACGACAAGCATTGGCCAGTTGATGGATAACGTCCGCATACTGGAACTGCCATTGAATGGGAGGGACGTGTCCAGCCTGATCCTGTTGACTGCATCGGCAGTGCAAGGCGGTGACAGCTACTCGATGGGAGCGCGGGGGTACGCCCAGACGGTCATCTCCGTCGGCGGAGGCATGGGGGCCGGCACCACATACCTGCTGGACGGCGGCGGTCACAACGATCCATACACGGGACTGGGCATCACAATGCCATTCCCCGATGCGTTGCAGGAGTTCAAGGTGGAAACCAGCGCAATGCCGGCCTCCGTGGGACACCACTCGGCCGCGGCCGTGAACGGAGTCACGAAGTCCGGAACGAACCAGTTTCACGGCTCGCTCTTCGAATTCTTCCGCAACGGCAGACTTAACGCCCGTAATTTTTTTGCCCGTGCAGACGACACCCTTAAGCGCAACCAGTTTGGCGGCACAATCGGCGGGCCGCTCGTCGAGAACAAGCTTTTCTTTTTCGCGGCGCACCAAACGACGAAACAAAGCTCAACCCGGAGCGACTTTTTTGAGTATGTTCCCACCCCGGCCATGATGGCCGGCGATTTCAGAA
>CAMAWS010000323.1 GCA_945861845.1 Candidatus Sulfopaludibacter sp. SbA3
AAATGACCGGCCGGACCAGGAATTTCAAACTGAGACACTGCCGATTGGTCTGGTTCGTTGACATCTGCGACATGCGATTGTTAGACTTCACGCGAACTCTGAAGCCCCCCAATTCCTTAACCTGTGGTCAAAGCCCTTTGACGGCCACGTTTTCATGAAGGAGAAGACATGAGGAAGCGTCTTATAAGTCTGTGCGCAAGAGCGCTCATTTTGCTGATCGTCATTGTTTGTTTGGGCACGGCCGGGTGGGCTCAGGGAACTGCGCAAATATCGGGCAACGTCAAAGACCAGACGGGCGCCATCCTGCCTGGAGTCGAAGTCAAGGCCACACAGACCGCAACGGGTGCGCAACGCACCACTGTCAGCGATGAGACGGGATCCTACGTCTTGCCCAACCTGCCGATAGGACCGTACATGTTGGAAGCTTCACTTCCGGGCTTCAGGACTTACGTACAATCGGGAATTGTGCTGCAGGTCGGAGCAAACCCGAACGTCAACGTCGTGCTCGAAGTTGGCCAGGTCTCGGATCAAATCGAGGTCCAGGCGGATGCCGCCCTTATCGAAACTCGGAGTTCAGGTATCGGTAACGTCATTGACAATCAGCGCGTATTGGAACTGCCGCTCAACGGCCGCAACCCAACCGAACTGATCTTTCTCGCGGGCGCCGCGTCTCCAGTCACGGATGGGTCGTTGAATTCAGGGGTCCGGAACTACTCGACAGTCGTCATTTCCGTCGGCGGCGGCGCGAACGGGGGATTGAATTACCTGCTCGACGGCGGTACTCACGCCGACCCGGAAAACAATTTGAACCTGCCGCTGCCGTTTCCGGATGCGCTGCAGGAATTCAAGCTGGAAACCAGCGGGTTGGCGGCGCAGTACGGACACCATGCTGCGGCCACCGTCAATGCCGTCACGAAGTCGGGAACGAACGAATTTCACGGCGATGTGTTTGAGTTTTTGCGCAATGGCAGATTGAATGCGCGGAACTTTTATGCCGTGTCCCCCGACGGCTTGAAGCGTAACCAATTTGGCGGAGTCATTGGCGGACCTATCGTGGCCAACAAACTCTTCTTCTTCGCAGGCGAACAAGTCACTATCCAAAGCTCAACACCGACCGTCAGATCGGCTTTTGTTCCGACGGCGAAGATGCTCGCCGGCGACTTCACGGATTTCGCATCGGCAGCCTGCCAGGGCGGAACTGCCCGTACTCTGAGAGCGCCGTTTGTGAATAATAGAATTGATCCCTCACGGTTTTCTCCACAGGCACTGAAGCTCATTACCGACCCGCGTTTTCCGAAGTCCGACGATCTTTGCGGCATAACGCGATTCGGCGGCGTCAGTGACCCCAGAGAGTACCTGACCGTCGCCAAAGTGGACTACCAACTGAGCGACAAGCAGTCGATGTTCATCCGTTATATGGGAGCGCGGAAGGATCAGCCCGCCGACTATGACGGCAAGAACATTCTGTCGAGCTCGACTGGCCAGATCAATCAACGCGTGCATACGTTGGCGTACGGCAACACGTATCTGGTCGGCGCCAGCATGGTCAACGCGCTGCACGTGACCGCTGTGCGGACGCTGAATCCACGCATCCACCCCGAGGTGATCGACCTCAACGATATTGGAGTGAGGAACGTCTGGGTGCCCTTCAAGGGCCACATGAACATGGGTGTTGGCGGGGGGGCCGTCAATGGTGTCAATCCCAATGGATTCACAGTCAGCGGAGTGAACGTCCAACCCGGCTTCTACAATTCGTTCGAAGGACAAATCGCGGACGATATCAGCTGGATCAAGGGATCTCACCAGCTGGGATTCGGCGTTTACGTCAGCCACTCGAACTTCACGGGAAGTTCCAGAGTCGCCGCCAACCCGAATTTCTCATTCAGCGGCAATCGCACCAGTACGATTGCAGGCGTCCCGGATGGAACGGGCGCACCGCTTTCGGATTACCTTTTGGGTTTGCCCTCAGGGTTTTCCGCCGGGACGTTCAGTGAGTTGTATCCCCGGCAGGACTACTTCGCGGCGTACTTTCAGGATAGCTGGAAAGCCACAAGCACATTGACGGTGAATTACGGCGTTCGGTGGGAGCCTTTCATTGCCCCATACGACGGTCACGAACGTCACAATTTCTTCAGCTATGAGCTGTACAATTCCGGCTTCCGCAGCAAGACCTATCCCAATGCGCCGATGGGAACATTAATGCCGGGCGACGCAGGCACCCCGAAGGAAGGCCAGTACATGGAAAACCGGCTGATGCATTTCGCTCCCCGATTGGCTTTGGCATGGGATCCGCAAGGCAACGGCATGATGGTCATCCGCGCGGCATACGGCATTTTCAATGATCTGCCGCCGGCATGGACGTTCTACGGTAATGGAGCCAACGCACCCTGGAATCCCAGCACATCGTTGACGAATCCCAGTTTTGCGGATCCATGGAATTCACCGTCCGGCAACTACGCAGCCGGATACCCCGGAGGCAATCCGCTCCCGACGTCCTTCAGCAAGACTTCGCAATTCCAACTCAACGGGGGCTATGACAACATCCGCCAGGATGCGAGTTCCACTTACGTCAACCAGTGGAACCTGAGCATTCAACGCCAGGTGGGCGAGAACTGGTTGTTTGCCGGCAATTATCTCGGCAACAGCGCGATTCACGTATGGGGACCGCAGAACCAGTTGAACTATGCGGTCTACGCGCCAGGAGCCAATACCGGCAACATCGCACAGCGGCGAATTCTGACGCTGCTGAATCCGAGAGAGGGCGCGTACTACAACGGTATCGGCGACCTGGAAGATGGCGGGACCAGCAACTACAATGCGATGCTGCTGACGGTTCAACGCCGCCGCGCGAAGGGCCTGACGATCTCGGGAAACTACACCATGTCCAAGTGCCTCGGCGATACCGCGGTGTCCCAGCCGGGCTCCAATGGAATTACTCCGGGTATGCGGAAATACAACCGCGGGCTTTGCGGGGGAGATCGCAGTCACATCATGAATCTTTCCACCGTGTACGAAACCCCGCAATTTGCCAGCAGGGCGCTGCGTATCCTGGGCAGCGGCTGGCAAGTTTCCGGAATTCTCAAACTGCTGTCCGGTAGCTCCTTCACCGTCGATAGCGGCATTGACACCGCCCTTACCGGAACCAGCGACAACGGCCGCGCCAATCAGGTGCTCGCCGACGTCTACGCTGCCAACAAGAGCAAAGACGGCTGGCTGAACCGGAGTGCGTTCGCCGTGCCGACGCAGGCTACGGGTACCTGCAGTGAGGTTACGAAGTCGTGCGGGTACGGAAACGCGGCAAGGTATCGAGGACCTGGAATTTTCACTATCGATACGGGATTAACGCGACGGTTCCAGGTTAGAGAAGGACAATCGCTTGAATTCCGCGCCGAGGCGTTCAACGTGCTGAACCACGTGAATCCGAATAATCCGACCAATGTCATGAACAGCCAGACGTTTGGCAGGTCGACCAGTGCGGCCGATCCTCGAATCATGCAACTTGCCTTGAAGTACGTGTTCTAAGTTTGGAGCGACCTGTCAGTCAGGAACGCTTTCAGTACAATCGGCCTTCCTCGAACTTGAGGGAGGCCGATTTTATTTGGACCATCCAGGAACAACACCCTGACGCCGTGCCTGCCACGTCTGCCGCCTGCCGCCGATTCACTTGACTTGACCTAATCGGTTGCTATACTCAGCCCAACTTTTTGAGGCCAACATAGATTTACTGTTCTACCAGGCTGATTTTCCGTGCCGGTCCCCCTTTTGGTTTTGCCGGTGCGCAATGTGAACCTTGCTCCGCATTGGAAGGAGACTCAAACATGCGTTCAATCCTCAGGATGACGCGTTTGCTAAGACCGTTGTTCGCGCCGTCTTTGCGTGTGCTGTTCGGATTACTATGTCTTGCTGCGAGCTGTGCTTCTGTCTGGGCGCAGTCTACGGCTCAGGTCAGCGGGACAGTAACGGATCAGAGTGGCGCGGTATTACCCGGAGTGGAAGTGACCGTAAGGCAAACCGACACCGGCCTCACTCGCACTGCTGTCACCAACGAAACAGGTTCCTACGTACTGACGAACTTGCCAATCGGTCCATATCGGTTTGAAGCAGCGCTGCCCGGGTTTCGCACGTATGTGCAAACAGGGATCGTGTTGCAGGTCAACAGCAACCCGACTATCAAGGCCGTCCTCGAGGTCGGGCAAGTGAGCGAGACTGTCGAGGTTCAGGCGAACGCTGCATTGGTCGAGACGCGGAGCACAGCGGTCGGCCAGGTCATGGAAAACACCCGAATATTGGAGCTGCCGCTGAATGGGCGCCAGGTAACAGACCTGATCATACTTTCGGGTGCCGCGGTCGGCGGACAAGCTCAGCCCGCCGGTGGCGCCCCTGCCGGCCGGAATTATCCCACAGACTCCATTTCGGTCGGGGGCGGGTTGAACAATGGCCTGGTCTACACGCTCGACGGAGGGACTCATAACGATCCCTACAATAACCTCAATTTGCCGCTTCCCTTCCCGGACGCGCTGCAGGAATTCAGAGTGGAGACCAGCGCGTTACAGGCTCAATACGGGCAGCACTCGTCGGC
>CAMAWS010000324.1 GCA_945861845.1 Candidatus Sulfopaludibacter sp. SbA3
TTGGGGGAGATCTGGGGACAGACTCCGAATTCCGAAGTTCAGGAATTCGGAGTCTGTCCCCAGATCTCCCCTCAATTCTCTACAAACTGATCCACCCAGTGCTTCGGGTTCAGTTGTTCCCCTGTCGCCTTCTTCAGCATCGCATTCCACTCGTCACGCGACCCTTGCACGAATACCTTCTGCACCAGGAACTGTCCCACCGAGGCGTTGCCCACGTAGCTTTCCGCATGCACGACATTGGTATGGATGTACTGCAGGAGTTGTGAGGCCATCAACTCGCCCAGAACGTAATTCTGGTAGTAGGCAGGTGATGTCGAAAGGTGATTCTTTGAAGCCCAGTGCGGCTTATCGATATTCGGCGGCGGCGTGATCTTCTGGATACGAGAAACGTAATCCCACCATAAACGATTCAGATCCTGGCCGGGGTTGCGATACATCTCGCGTTCGAAACGTACCAGGGTGATCGCCCATCGCAGAAAGATCAGCATTTCCGAACGAAGCGCCTTGAAAGCATTGGCACTGATCCGCCTGGCATCAGCCTCGGACAGGCCTGCTATCTTCATCAGCCATTCCGGATTCTTCGACATCCGTCCATTCAGCATCGCGATCGCTTCGGTGCTGAGGATGTGTGCCGGGGTGCGGAGCAGGAAGGGCAATCCGGAGTCGTGATACTTGTCGTAAATCGCATGGCCGAATTCGTGGAGCATGGTGCTCATCCACCGCTCGTTCTTCCGCACGTTGCAGAGAACGCGGATATCGCCTTCGCGATCAACATCGAGGCAGAACGCATTCTGCGATTTACCATCCCGCTCATAGAGGTCGGCGCGCGACAGCAGGTCTCGAATATCAAGGCCGATGCTGTCGAAGTGAGCCCGGGTGAGTCCTTCGATATCCTTGTCTTTAAATATTTCGTCCAGTGATTCGCCTGGACCCGCAGCAGGAAACTCCTGAAAGAAAGGATCGCTGTACAGCCAGGGATAAGCCGCGGCCTCTGTGACTCCGTATTTGAGCCTGAGTTTCTCATCGAGTTCCGCCTTCATCGAAGTGAAGGCCTTTTCGGAAAGCTGCTCCAGGCTGTCGAAAAGCGAGAACACGCTATCTTCGTCCAGTTCCTGCAGTTCGAACATCATGGAGTAGTAGTCGCTGTAACCGAGCTTCCGGGCTTCGCGGTTCCGAACAGCGATCAACTCCATCAGGCGGGGTGCAACTTCCTGGCCGACTTGCTTGCTCGCTTCCCATGCGGCGCGGCGCCGCGCAATATTGGTCTCGGATCTCAGGATGTCGCGGAGTTGGTTCTCCGATGCCGGCGCGCCTTCAAAGCTGGCCCGAAAAGTGTTGAACAGGTTCTCGATTTGGGTCTCGCGTTCAACAATGTCGCGAAGGACATCTTCCTCGATTTGGTAAGGAACAAAGTTGTCGTGAATGACCTTGAGCTGTCGGGCTTCCACTGGATCCAGTTGCAAAGCCGAAGACTGCCATTGCTTTACCTGGCGGAACTCGTCGCGATTGCTGTAAACCTTGAGGTACTTCTCTTTCGCCTCAATCAATGCTTTCTCAAGCAACGGCGTGCCCGTGAGCGAGAGCTCCCAGACCCTGAGGCTGTAGTCCTTATAAAGGGGGGTAATGGTTTTCTCGTGATGCCCGATGTATTGGCTGATTTCTGCCTTCACGAGACAAAATCCATCACCTTGATCCCACTGACCCGCTTTCGGATCTCCTGGGCGACCGTCACGTGGTACGGGTCGGTCTGGTACGCGTACAAAGCGGACTCGTCATCGAATTCCATGGAAAGACACCAGCCGTAGTCTGCGGCCATGCGCGGTTTGTACCATTCTTCGCGAGGATCCAGAAGTTTGCCGAGGGCGAGCCTCCTAACCGCCGCTACGTTAGCCAGGCCATGAATCTGGCCGAACAGCCAGTCGCGGTCGGCGTCTTCAATTTCGGGCTTCAGGTTGAACAAAACAAAATGACGTATCATGGCCGTTTCCTCTTACTCTTCTTCCCGCAATTTTGCCAGGACTGAAAAGTCTTCCAGTGTGGTCGTATCTCCGACCGTTTTAGTGCCGGAGGCGAGATCCCGCAGAAGCCGGCGCATGATCTTGCCGCTCCTGGTCTTCGGAAGGGAATCCGTGAACCGGATCTCGTCGGGCTTCGCGAAGCTGCCGATGCTTTTTCCAACGTGAATTTTCAGCTCTTCCTTAAGTGCAGGAAGCGGCTGATTCCCGGCTGCAAGCGTCACGAATGCAACAATCCCCTGGCCCTTCAGCTCATCGGGCCTGCCAACCACGGCGGATTCCGCAACGGTGGGATGGCTTACAAGGGCGCTTTCCACTTCCATGGTGCCGATTCGATGTCCGGAAACGTTCATGACATCGTCGATGCGGCCCATGATCCAGAAATATCCGTCCTCGTCTCGACGCGCTCCGTCGCCCGTGAAATAGACCCCGGGAATGTCGCTCCAGTACTGGCGTTTGTATCGCTCCGGATCCCCGTAAATTGTGCGCATCATCGATGGCCAGGGCCGTTTCAGCACCAGGAATCCACCCTGATTTACGCCGACCGGGTTTCCCTGGCGATCCACGACGTCGGCAACAATGCCTGGCAATGGCCTCGTCGCGGAGCCAGGTTTCGCCGGAACCGCGCCGGGAACCGGTGAAATCATGATAGAGCCCGTTTCGGTCTGCCACCACGTGTCGACAATGGGACATCGGTCGCCGCCTATATTCTTGCGATACCACATCCAGGCTTCCGGATTGATCGGCTCGCCCACGGTACCCAGCAACCTCAGGCTCGAAAGGTCGTGTTTGGCGGGCCACTGATCGCCCCATTTGACAAAGGTCCGGATGGCTGTCGGCGCGGTATAGAAGATGTTGATCCTGTATTTCTCGATGATGGACCAGAAGCGATCCGGTTCGGGAAAGTTCGGAGCGCCCTCGTACATCACGCTCGTGGCGCCATTAAGAAGCGGCCCGTAAACGATGTAACTGTGGCCGGTAACCCAGCCAATGTCGGCAGTGCACCAGTAGGTATCTTCTTCCTTCAGGTCGAAAACCCACTTGGCGGTGATATAGGTCCCGGTCATGTAGCCGCCGGTCGTATGAACCACTCCCTTCGGCTTTCCTGTCGTGCCGCTGGTGTACAGCATGAACAGGGGATGCTCGGAATCGAGCGCCTCCGCGGCGAAATCGGCGGAAGCGCTGGCCATCAGGTCATGCCACCACGCATCGCGTCCGGCAACCATGTTGATCGCATCTCCGGTTCGCTTGTATACGATCACCTTCTCGACGGAAGAAGCGCCCTCGAGCGCGTCGTCCACATTCTTCTTTAATGCAACCGTTGTTCCGCGACGGTAACTTCCATCGGCGGTGATGAGCACGCGCGACTGTGAATCATTGATTCGATCGCGCAAGGCTTCCGCGCTGAAGCCGCCAAACACGACGTTGTGCGTCACACCCATGCGTGCGCAAGCCAGCATTGCTATTGCAAGCTCGGGCACCATGCCCATGTATAGCGTGGCGCGGTCGCCTTTCTGAAGTCCAAGCGATTTGAGAACATTCGCGAACTTGCAGACCTCGCGGTGCAGCATCTGGTAGCTGAGCGCGCGAACATCGCCTGGCTCGCCTTCCCACAAAATTGCGATCTTGTTCTTGCGCGGGGTGGCCAGGTGGCGGTCAATGCAGTTGTAGGAGATGTTGGTCTTGCCGCCGACGAACCATTTCGAGAATGGCAACTCCCATTCAAGAACCTTCGTCCATGGCTCGAACCAGTGAAGTTCGGAAGCAATGCCGGCCCAATACCCTTCGGGATCGTCGAGGGCTTTTCTTGAAATTTTCTCGTAAGCCTCGAGGCCATTAATGGCCGCCCGCGATGAAAACTCCGCACTTGGCGGGAACACCCGTTTTTCATTCAATGCGGATTCGATATTTTTTTCCGGCATGGTCTTCAAATCTACGTGAAAAAGCCGCGGAAGACGCGGATTGCGCCGACGTTCATCGGCGCAGTCCGCTTCGCCCGCGGCTTGCAAATCGATCGATCAGTTACTTGGACTTGCCGTAGTACTCGTAATTCAGCTGGATATAGCTCACCCACTGTTCCGGAACGTTATCTTCCGGAAAAATTGCGGTCACCGGACACGCAGGCTCACAGGCGCCGCAGTCAATGCACTCCTCAGGATGGATGTAGAGCATCGTGGCCGCTTCAAATGTCGGCTCGTCCTTCTTGGGATGGATGCAGTCCACCGGGCACGCGTCAACGCAGGCAGTATCCTTAGTGCCGACGCAAGGTTCGCAAATAATGTATGCCATTCGATTCTCCTTAGTGGATGTAGTTCAGCGCCAAAATGAAACAACGATTATACATTTCGAAATACCCGCGTCAACGGGCAGAACAGAGAAATTTTGACCGGCTATGAAACGGCCCCCTACCTTGCTTCGGTTGGAAGCAGGCGCTTGAGCACCTTGCCAGTTGGCGTCCGGGGAAAATCGGCAACCAACTCGAAATACCTCGGAACTTTGTAGCTGGCCATATTCTCGCGGCAGAAGGTCCGAAGCTCCTTT
>CAMAWS010000325.1 GCA_945861845.1 Candidatus Sulfopaludibacter sp. SbA3
GATCTCGGTTCGCCGCCGCACGACCGCGATGGTGAGTGTGTTGTAGATGAGAATCACGCCCACGATCAGCGAAATGTAGCTGAGCGCGGTCAGGTTGTAACGGAAGGCCCGTATCAGCTTTTCATTCTGAATCGCCGCCGATTCCGGCACATCTATGGCTGCAGTAACCGGCAACAGCGCCTGTATGCGCATCCGCACCAGATCAACATCCTGCCGGTTTTGGACCTGAACATCGATGCGGTCGAGATAGCCGATCTTCTGGAGCGCCAACTGTGCCGCCGCAATGTCGAGAAAGATGAGATTTCCTGAAAAGGCCCTCGCCACGCCACCAGCGCCCAGGACGGCGCCAACTGTGAATTGGCGGCGGCGATCGCCCGTCAGGAGTGCAAAGGATGAGTCTTTGACCAGGCCAAGCCGGTCCGCAAGGGCGCTCGTCAGGATCGCTTTCCGCGGGTCAGCCAGCAGGCCGATAAATTCTTCACGCGTAATCTGTTCGGTGAGTTCGGTCGAGTCGCTCAGGACATAGCTTCTGAAGGCCGGTTCCGAAAGAAGATCGACGCCGAATACCTGGACTGGTTCCCGATCGATCAGGGCGCGTCCTTCGACAATGGGGGACATCGAGCCGTAATCCCACACCCATGCGAGTTCCTTCAGAATCTCCTCGGGAAGTGGAAGGCCGTTGGAGGTGATCTCGAGATCCGCCTGTCCGGCCATGACGCGAAGGCTGTCGTTGAAGGAACCGATCGCGCGGTCATTCGCAAGCTGGACGGCCACGACCACGCTGATACCAAGTGCAATACCCGAGATCGCCAACGCAACGCGCGCGCGGTTCATGACCAGGTCGCGGACGATGTATCGATGAAACAGCCGGATGAAGTGCATCTCAGATGACCCGGCCGTCCTTCATGCGAATCAGGCGCGTCGCGCATTCAGCGGCGGCATCGCTATGAGTCGCCATTACGATAGTCGTTCCGATATCGGCCGAGATCCCGCGCAGCAGGTCCAGTACATGGGCCCCGTTTTCTGAATCCAGATTGCCGGTCGGCTCGTCGGCCAGAAGCAAAGGAGGATCGTGGATCACCGCGCGCGCAATTGCCACGCGCTGCATTTCGCCGCCGGAAAGCTGATGGGGCATCGCCTTGAGCCGGTTCGCCAGCCCAACGCGTTCGAGCAGGTCCGCGATCTTCGGCCCGGCATGATGACGGCCAGCCAGTAGCAGTGGCAATCCGACGTTTTCCTCAACGGTAAATGTCGGCAGCAGGTAGAAGAACTGGAAGACGAATCCGACCTGCGTACGCCTGACGCGCGTGAGCGATTCCTCGTCGCAAGTGTGCAACGGAAGGTCCTGGAGCCAGGCCTCGCCGCTGGTTGGCCGATCCATACCTCCGAGTATGTGGAGCAGCGTGCTCTTTCCACAACCGCTCGGTCCCATCAACGCGACGAATTCGCCTCGCCCGATCTCCAGCGTTATGTCCTTGAGCGCTGAGATCGGAGCAGCCTCGTCTTCATATCGTTTACTGATGTTGACAAGACGCACGACCGCCGGCGGCGTGTTCATTGGCTGTTAGCCAGCCTCTTGGCTTTCGAAACCGCATGCGGCAAGAAGTGCCCGGCGTACCTCGGGCCATCTCGACTCCGGCAGACTGCAAAGTGCCGCCCCCACGCGCTCCCGTTGCGCAAGCGATACATGGTCGAAATTCAGGGCACATACAACGGGCATGCCATCATCTGATGACAGGACTACCTCCGTCGTCAGCCCCCGAATCGTTCGCGTTACCGGCACGACGATGATTTCATTCAGACGATCCAGAACTTCGTGCCGCGTGAGGATCAGAACCGGTCGACGCTTGTCCGGCAGTCGAAATGTGTACCATCGAACCTCGCCGCGCTTCACTCGATGTCCTCCCAACCCTCGGCATCCCATGAGAGCGGTTCCTCATCGCTTGTGAACTCATCGCGTACGGAGGGCAAAGCGTGGTAAGCGTCGGCTTGGTCGGCTCCCGGCCTTACGCTGATCAATCGAAGCAAACGAAGGCGTTCCTGGGGTGTCAGGCAGGCAACGAGGGGAAGAATATCCTCGGCGGTCACAGATTTAGCCATGAGCGTATTCTACCAGACGCTCCGCGCCACTAACGGGCTGCCGTATTCTGGGCAATCGATTCACACCTTTTATGATCGCGCCTACAGTCGAAATCAATTCCGCATCCTTCTAGAAATTGAAAAGATTCGTCAATTTGACAATGAACGCGCGCTCCACGAGCTGGCCGTCACGTGTGTCGCGGCGGTCGTTGTAAACAAGGTAGAGATCGCTCAGCGGATGGTGAATGAAGTTGAAACGAATGTTGGAGCTCACCTGGTGGGTGTCGGCGTTGTATTGAACGTACGCGTTGATAAACAAGCGTGGCGAGAATCCGTAAAGCAAGCGGGCGCCAACGAGCGTTGTTGCGAACGAGCCATTCGGCAGGTTCACGCGGTTGTGGCTGGTATCCAGATTGATATTCAGGCGATAGTCAGGCCTCAGGCCGATGGCGCCGCCGAAGGACTTGCGATGCCCGTTCCAGAACTCACCGAAAGTCATGTTGGCGTTTCCGGCGATCTTTCCACGCTGGCTGCTGTTGAATCTCACCACGTATTCCCGGTATTGGTAATCGCCCGCGGCAATAGTAAGGTCCGAGGCGTGCCCCTGGCGCGTGGACCGGATCAAAAATGAGTTCAGTAGCCGGTCAAAATTCTCGTTAACAGAGAACTGGATGTTGCCGCCACTCTGGAGCTGAGCGCCAAGGTTGATCCCCTGGGTTCGTGTCTCCACTTTTCCGTTGCCGCCCTCGAAGTAATCCAGGCTGCTCGTAAAAATGAGGTTTCGGATCGTCCTGCTTCTTCTCAAGCGCGGTAGCCATGAAAAATCTCCGGAGTACTGCGTCATGTCCCTGCGGCGTATGAAGCCCATTTCAGGATTGAAATTCGTCTGGACGGAGTTGTATTCCGCTCCAACATTCAATTCGTCGTCGCGCCACGCCGTTGCGAGCTTCCTCGCCTGATTCCTGCCTGATTTACCCGGAGTGTCGCTCCTGAGGAGGAACGTGTCGAACTCCAGCCGGTCAAAGAACTGGAAGTGCGCGTCGGGTCCATACACGCGGTTGTAGTCGCCGGGCCGTGTTGAATCACGATTCGTAACAAGCCCTCCAAGCCATGAACTTGTCGAAAAACTCCTTTTGACACGGCCCACGAGATAATTGTTGGACGGTATCGAGCGCGCGCCATCGGTAAAGCTCTCGGTCTTCATGGCCAGAAAGCCGGTTTCGTATTGGCCGACTCTTCCAGAAACGCGCGTTCCTCCAATTATCGGGATCGGCGTGCCGCCGCTGAGGCCGATCGAACGGCTGAAGAAGGGAACCAGGTTGGCGTTTCCGCCGCCCTGAAAGCTGCTGCCTCCGCCAAAATTGAAGATGCCGGCGTTTTCGAGAAAAAAATCGCGCTTTTCGGGAAAGAAGAGATTGAAGCGTGTGAGATTCACCTGCTGCTGATCGACCTCGACCTGCGCGAAGTCGGTGCGGTACGTGGCATCCAGGGTTAGCGACGGCGTCAGGCTGTACTTTGCATCAACTCCGCCATCGTAGTCCTTCAGTGTTCGGATCTGGCTGTCTGTGCCGCGAACCTGCGTGATTCCGGCTATCGCGAACGGCTTAACTCTAATGTTGCGGCCCTGGCGGGTGTCCTCAAAACCATTCAGCGTCCCTGCCTGGGAGACCCGGCTCATGCTGTATCGAATTGGAATAGGCGACCAGAAACTCTGCTCGTTTCGCCGAACAATAAAACGGCTCAGGTTCACGCCCCATTCCGCGGAAGGCGGCTGCGAGAACCGGAGAGTCTTGAAGGGAATCACGAATTCAGCGATCCAACTGTCGTTGTTCGTACTGACCTTGACGTCCCATACGCTGTCCCAATCGTTATTGAACTGGCCATTGTTGGTGATTTGGGAGTCTCGTTTGGCGCCTGCGGGATTGGTGCCGAACTGAAATGCGGATCGTCGATCGTGAAGACTGTCCAGGATCATGGCTACGCCGTCAGACTCCTGGGAAGTAAAGTCTTCCCTTAAGACGACTACATTATCGGTGGGATCGGAATCGTAACAAATGAACCCGACGTAAAGATTATCTGCATCATAGAGGAATCGAACTTCGGTTCGTTCCGATGACGGCTCGCCCGCTCGGGGAAGGGAAGTGATGAAGCCCGTTGCAGGAAGAGCCATCTGCCATGCCGGCTCATCCAAGTGCCCATCGACGGAGATCTTCTCTGTTATTCGAACTACGGACACGACCTTTTCCAGCCGGATCGCTTCGTAGTCCAACTCCACGGCAGGTGCGCCATTCGCGTTCCTGTTTCCGGCCGGACGCGCCTGAGGAAATGCCAACGCAGCGGAGGCCATAAAAACTACCAGTATTCGCAGGATGGGGTTCATGTGCCGCGTATGCTATCAAACGGCAGCATTCGAACGCCAAACTATTGAAATGCGCGTCGTGGGTCAGTTTGAATCTGTGGGCGCGGGGGGGG
>CAMAWS010000326.1 GCA_945861845.1 Candidatus Sulfopaludibacter sp. SbA3
GCGATGTTCTCCGGCTTGTCGCCGTGATGCGACGATCCATGCCACCCTCCGCTAAACCCGGATTCAGGGAAGCTGGTGCCGGTAAGGTCGCGGCCCAACATGAGCGTCGCAGAACGAGTAATATCTCCTTCGAACGCGAGCGCCATCAGGTCGTACATTAATCTGAAATGGACGTGCTTGCTCTCGGGCAGGCCAAATGGGACCTCTTCAGACGGTTCTTTTACTGAACCGCCCATGGCAATCTGGATTCGACGCTCAATTTCACGGACGTTCTCGGTATAAGTGTCGAGCCGATTCTTATCCGATGCACCCAGGTTCTTCTTGAAAACAGAAAGCTCGCGGGTGACCGAATCGAGAATACTGGCATTCTGCTTTCGCCCGGCAATCCGCTCCTCCGGACTCGCTCCATCGCCAAACAAGCGTTCGAATGCCACACGTGGATTGACTTCGGTGGGAAGCGGCGTCGTGGCGTTTGGCCAGGAAATGGAGTTCGAGTACGCGCAGCTATAGCCCCAGTTGCAATTGCCGAAGTTGCCGGTATCCTCAACTCCGAGTTGAATGGACGACAGCAGGGTGTCCTGGCCATATTTCTGCGCGATCAATTGATCTATCGTCGGCCCCAGGTACGGAGCCACTGCGTTTCTTCGCGGGCGGGTGCCAGACAGCAGAACCGCACCTCGTGCATGGTCACCGCCGGGTTCGTCCTGCGTCGGGTTCGCTTCCGGTATGTCCAGTCCACTGATTAAGACAACGCGATTGCGGAAAGGCTCCAGCGGTTTCGTGATAAATGAAAATTCGAAGTCGGAGCCTTCCTGCACGGGACTCCAATACCCCGGCGCTGCGCCGTGCGGATGCCAAATCCCCACAAAGCGTCTTGCCGGAGCTGCCGCCGTTTGGCGCAGAGGCGTCTGTGCGGGCAGCATTGCTTCGAGGAACGGTAAAGCAACTGTGGCGCCTACTCCGCGCAGAAACGTACGGCGCGGAATATGCTTCTTCGTGATAAACATTATCGGGCCTCCTCAATTAGGTTGTGCAGTGTGCGTAAGCGTAACACCTGCACGTCATAACAACTACCAATTCTGCAGGTCATTTCTCTGAAAGTACTCTTCTAGTCATTGGCATTTTCGGTCGCTTTTACTCTCATCTGAAACGGAGCGCTCTTGACGACGCCCATCACGATCGACGTGAACCGGTTGTTCGTTTTCTCCGCGTCGTGAACTATGGACCGGATGACGGGCATATCCACGTACTCGACCCCGCGGCCCAGGGCATAAGTCATCATCCGTTCAGTAAATATGCGGACAAATTGGGGAGAGTATCGCAGAAGCGCTCGTCTTAGCTCGGACGGCCCGGTGACCTTCTGGCCATCATATAACTCGACAGACACATCGAGGGGTGTTTCCGAACTCGCACTTCCGGCTGCGTTCGCGCCCGCACCGGACAGGACCAATTCCTTGGTTCGCCACTTTGCGTCTGCATCAAAATTTTCAAGCGCGAAACCGATGTTGTCCATAACGGCGTGGCAACCCGCACAAGGCTGATTCTTCCGGTGCATCGTCATCTTTTCGCGCAATGTCAGAACTTTCTCAGGCCCACCATTTGTGTCTTCCAGCGGCGGCACGTTCGGCGGAGGTTCCGGAGGTGGGGTGCCGAGGATGTTTTCGAGAACCCACACGCCTCGCTTGACAGGCGAAGTCCTGAAGTTTTGGACCCAGGTAATGGACAGGAAGCTTCCCTTACCCAGCAGTCCTCGACGGTAATCCAGTTCCGGCCCAAGCGGCACGCGGCGGAAATGGGATCCGTAAATATTGGGTATGCCGTAATGCTTGGCGAGGCGTTCATTAAGAAATGTATAGTCCGCCGTCAACAGATCAACAATGTTGCGATCTTCCCGCATGATGCTGTCAAAGAGCAGTTCCGTTTCACGCTGGAAACCCACTCGCAACTCGTCATCCCAGTCGGGATAGAAAACTCCAGCCGGCGAGGTCGCAGGCAAATTCCGAAGGTACAGGAATTGCGCGGCAAAGTTTTCAACCATGGCCGACGATCGAGGGTCGGCGAGCATTCGCTTCACCTGTTGTTCGAGCACTGTGGGATTGCTGAGCCTGTTCTGGCTTGCCAGGGTAATCAGTTGGTCATCCGGAATGCTGCTCCAGAGGAAGAAGGACAAACGAGAAGCCAACTCCAGGTCAGTAATGCGATAGGATTGGCCGTTAGCCAGATTGGGAGGTTCTCTCTCGGCTCGCACTATAAACTGCGGGCTCGCCAGGATTCGCCGAAGCGCAAGCTCAATGCCGTCCTCAAACGTGCCGAGACGGCGGCCATCCTCATAAAAGCTGTTCAACGATTCGAGGTCTTCCGCGGTTGCGGGACGCCGATAGGCTTGCCGCGCGATTCTCGTCAGGATTTCGTTTGCGCAGGATTGTTCCTGGCCGGCGTTTGCTGGCCGGCACGTAAAGACCTTGCGAAGGCTCTGCGAGTCTAGCGGGCGCGTTGGACTGAAGGGTCCTTGAATTCTCAGAAATCCGATCAGTGGCGGATATTGCAACTGAGCGATGGCATTATTTTCGAGCGACTTTCGGTCGTACTGCCTGATCATATCGAGGCTGGGCCGGTAGGTCGCCGCCGCCAGGAAAGTGGCTCCGACCATGCGCGATCCGGCCTTCACGGGGATCGTCACCTCCAGCTTCCCATCACTCTCACCGGACATTCCCTGACTCAAGCCGACGCCTTTGTAGTCGAATACGTGCACTCTTTCGCCGTCAACGCTGATTTCAAGTTGCTCGCCGGGAATAAAGCTGCCCACTCCGTAGTTCTGGACTTCAAACTTGTAGTCACCATCGGCCGGAAAGTTATGCCGAACCAACATTCCGCCGCGCGTACCAAAGGGCAGACCCTCGATGTGGAGATTCTGCGATGTATCAGCCGGTGCAATATATTTCGATTCAGTGGGCGTCTTCCAATAGCCGACCGCCATGCGGGCAACCCGCGTCGCCGCTGAAACGTAGGCTTCCAGGAGTGTCGGAGAGATGGTCAACGAACCCGCAATGTTGTCAAACCCCCTGGCTGAATCGTCCGGCGGCAGGAGCGTCGCGGGATCGATTTCAAGATCCAGTATGTCTCGGACCACGTTGGCGTATTCCGTTCGGTTCAGACGATGCAGAATGACTGTTCCTGGATTTACCGTCGCTTTACGATCGATTTCCGCTTCCAGCCAGTCCCTGAGCCCCTCATATTGCGCCAAGGCCGGCCGCCGCACGGCCGGCGGAGGCATTACGCCCGCTCGAAGTTTGCGAATGACCCTCTCCCACACCTCCGCGTGATCCGCTGCCGTTGCGAGGTCCAATTTTTCAAGCGATAGGCCGCCTTGCTTCGCCCTGTCATTGTGGCAGGTGACACAGTACTGATCTAGAAGCGCGCGCTGGTCCGCGGATGTCGCCACTGCGGCGGCCGGCTGGACTTGCGCTGGCGCCGCTGCAGGAGTTCTCGGAGCTTGCCTTGCTGGCCCGGCCGCCTGCCCAAAGCTGAGAACGGTAAGCAAGATCGCACCGAATGTAACCAGCAACAGTCTCTTGTTCATCTATAAACTCCCTGAGGGCTCTTATGGCCTGTTAGGCCATAAAAATCAAGAATGCGCGGTCAAAATATTTGGATGGACTATGTAATAGATGGCTGGACTTTGGCAAGGCATTTTTAGGATCCCTTGCTATGCCACAATCCTTCCTTCTGAGCTTCTCGTGTCGGTATCAATTGACACCCTCAGGGTGCGTTGCTATGGTGATGCGACTTTTGCTCGAGGCCCATGGCCGGAGCTTTGATGAACATTTGAGGGAGGGTGAAATGGAGAGGCATAGGATTGCGCTAATGGTATTGCTGATTCTTGGATTGTCGTGCGCGAATGCATGGGCGCAAGGAACCGCTCAGATCAGCGGAACAGTCAAGGATCAAAGCGGCGCTGTTTTACCGGGTGTTGAAGTTAACGCGACGCAGACCGCTACGGGAGCCAAGCGAAACGTCGTCAGCGACGAGACCGGATCTTACACGCTGACAAATCTGCCTATCGGACCCTACATGCTTGAAGCAAGCCTCCCAGGCTTCCGAACATACGTGCAAACAGGCATCGTCCTGCAAGTAGGCGGGAATCCAGTTGTTCCAGTGGTTCTGCAGGTAGGCCAGGTTTCCGAGCAGGTCGAAGTTCAGGCGGATGCAGCGCTGGTGGAGACACGCACCACGGGAGTCGGCCAGATGATCGACAACCAGCGTGTGCTTGAACTGCCCCTCAATGGACGAAACCCCACGGAGCTTATCTTTCTCGCGGGTATCGCCGTTCAAACGACAAACGTGAATTTGAATTCCGGCGTCCGGAATTACGCGACAACGGTTATCTCGGTTGCCGGCGGACTCGACGGCGGTCTGAACTATGTGCTGGATGGGGGATCGCACAACGATCCGGAGAACAGCCTGAATATGCCGCTTCCCTTCCCGGATGCGCTCCAGGAATTCAAGGTCGAGACCAGCGGAGTTCTCGCGCAATACGGACACCATTCCG
>CAMAWS010000327.1 GCA_945861845.1 Candidatus Sulfopaludibacter sp. SbA3
CTGAAATCCACGTAATCCGGGACGCGATACACTCTGATCCACGGCACGGGTTTGCTGTCCTTGTGAAACTGAGCCAATGTTTGAATGCTCTTGCTATCCTGCTTGACCGAGGTGTGGCAAGCCATGCATTTGGCGGTCGCGGGCAAGCCCATGCTCGCGCCCGGTTCCGGCATTTCATGGCAGCCCTGGCATACAAGTCCAATGGCCAGGTGTTGCTTGTGGCTATAGGGTATGGGTTGCGTGGGCCCCGCCGGGGTGTTCGTTGGGGATGGAGTCTGCGCAACCGCGCCAAAAACAACCAACGCGAGCAGAATAGGCCGCCAAGGCATGATCGTAATATCGCACAGCCCGCGGGCGGCTGGCAACGCGATTACGGAACGATGTGCCAACGCCCAGCGAGCTCTTGAACCAAGCATCGGGACATTTCTATTGACCGTCGACATAGCTCAAATTTTCCGTTGACAGCCACCCACTTCCGCCGTAAGATAAAGCCATCACTGAGGAAGGAGGTGGTCCAGTCGAATGATATCTGACAATAGTTATTACGGCACTCTAACCACGCGTGAGGTGGCCGACTCTTAACGTCGACCCTCCTAACGTTCAGGTTTCGTTTCAGTGACGAGGCCGCTGCTCCTGTGGAACGGCCTACTCACGCGAGAACTGAGTCGCTAGTGTGAACCCCGCCCGGGACCTGTCTCAGACTCGTCCGGGGCGGGGTTTCTTGCGTAGGACAGGCCCATGGCCTGTTATTCCGACTGAAACGACAGGTCACGGGCCTGTCCTACAATCCACCCATGCTCTATTCCCGCTCCGCCGAATATGCCCTGCGCGCCCTGGTTCAGATGGCTCCGCTCGCGCATGACGAATACGCTCTGGTGAAGAACATCGCCGCCGATGACGGAATTCCTCTCCACTTTCTTGCGAAGATCTTGCAGGATCTGGCGCGCCATGGATTGTTGAAATCCAGCAAAGGCCCACGCGGCGGATTCCGCCTGAGTCAACCCCCCGAAGAGATATCGATGCTGCGAATCGTCGAAGCGGTGGACGGCGCCGGCCGATATGACCGGTGTATCGGAGGGCGCCCGGAATGCAACGACCGCGCCGCCTGCGGCATGCACGATTCATGGATGGAGCTGCGGTCGCGTATCATAGAGTACTTGGGGGGGACTTCGATCGCCGATCTGGCGAAGGCCCTGAGTGAGAAGCGCCGCCGGCTGGCCCGGCCCCGCCGTCCCAAGAAGACGGCCTCGAAAACAAGGAGAGAGTGAGACATGCAAAATTCCGTCCTGGTGCCGATGGTGGTGGAACAAACCTCGCGCGGCGAACGCGCCTTCGACATCTATTCGCGCCTGCTGAAAGAGAACATCATTTTTCTGGGGACACCCATCGATGACAACGTCGCCAACGTGATCATCGCCCAGTTGCTGTTCCTGGCGGCGGAAGATCCGGAGAAAGACATCTCCATCTACATCAATTCGCCAGGCGGTTCCATCACTGGAGGCATGGCGATTCTGGACACCATGAACCTGGTCCAGCCCGATATCGTGACCTATTGCGTGGGCCAGGCCGCGTCCATGGCCGCGGTGCTGCTGGCCTGCGGAACCAAGGGCAAGCGCTTCACGCTCCCGCATTCGCGCATTTTGATCCACCAGCCCTCCATGAGCGGCCTGGCCGGACAAGCCACGGACATCGATATCTATGCGCGGGAAATTCTGCGCATGCGCGAAACGCTGAACGGCGTACTGGCCGACGCCACCGGCCAACCGATTGAGCGCATCGCCCGCGACGTGGACCGCGACTACATCATGGAAGCCGAAGCAGCCGTCAAGTACGGCATTGTCGATAGCGTCATCGCCAGCCGCGCGGTGCTCCCGATCTCAAAGTAAGGGGTAGTGAGGCGTCCTCTGTAAAGACACGGCAGCGCGCCGCGAGGCGATCGTGAATCGCCCTTTGGCATTCTTCCCCGGCAACGGACAGGCCGCGAATGCAAGCCAGGGCAAAATGCCCAGATCAAGCTCCGGATCAATCTATTGATGCCGCGGATCCGCGTCCCCGTCCTGTGACCCTGGTCGTTCACGCCCCTCTGTCTACTGCACCACACGAATCAAACTTGTCTTTCGGTCCGCGGCGCCGCCGGCTAAGTTTCCCGCAATCGAGACCGCCGAGGCGGTTGCAACTAAAATGGAAAGTCCGGAGCCCGCCGTATCCGCCGTTTTCGCCGCGACGTAGCCGCCCAGGACCACTCCGCCGATCACGCCGATCACGGTCCCCATGGTGCGCCAATTCGACCCGCGCTTCTCCAGTTTCAACAAGGTGACGGAGGCGCGAGGGATCATGCCATTGCCCTTCGGAAACGCCTTGGAATCGGAAGTCTTCGTTACATCAAGGACCAAGCCGTCTTCTCGGACGGCAGCCACGTGGCCCTTAACGGTGACGGCATTCGGGAGCGTAAGCTCTACAGTTCTCTGATAAGTTGCCGCAGTCAGCTCATTCCACTTCAACTCCACGGGTGCGGAAGCGGCGAATAGGTTCGATTGGCCCACCACCAGGAGAGCCACGTAAATCGCAGTCAGGTTTTTGAAAGTCATCGGATATCATTCCTTTTTGATTGATTTGGGTCTACTACTTGCCTTGCTTGGTTTCGACTGGCCAATGCAGTCGATCTCAGTGAATCACGATCCCCGATCTCCAGCGGATGTTGTTAAACGTGGAAGCCTTGCCATCCGCATGGCGGTAAGGAAAATAATCGACTTCGACGGCTCGGAAGGCGATGTGACGGCGCAAGGCAATATCCACCCCACCTCCGATCGAGGCCGCGAAGCCCGTTTCGTTATAGGTGAATCGAGAGCCTTCGGCAGAAGCGCCCACCCGTCCAATACCAAACAAGGCGTGCACGAATGGACTCACCCGCTTGTTCCGCATGGTGACCGTGGGACCGAAAAGAAACGTGTGCACATTACCGCTTGCGTTCACGCTGACGCCTTGGATCGTGTCCGCGTTTTTGTAGTTTCCTCCAAAATCTCCAGTGACTCCGAACATTCGAGTGAGATTCACTGTTGCGCTAGCTCCCCATCCGGGTACATTCCCCAGCACGGACTCGCCGGTTGACCGGAGGAAGGCGCTCTCTGATGCACTGCTCCCCAAATTCCCGGGCAGCCTGGGATGAAGAAGCGAATATCCCCCGAAGATCTCGACCCTTGGAAAGTCGCTTTGTGCGTTGGCGGGAATCGTCAAGAGTATTCCGAAAGTCGCGAGACACAGAATATTTCTCCTGGTCACCTTAATCAAGGCACCAGAGCGTAAGTGACGGCCCACCGACAGGACAGTCACGGAAATCGCAGTCAGGTTTTTGAAAGTCATTGGATATGTTTCCTTGTCTGATTGATTTCGATCCTAAGGACGCCCGCCGATTGCCTCAGCGAAGGTATTGGACATGACCCGGTGGCCGGCATCCGTTGGATGGATGTTGAAACCTGCTCCCCGCCTTTCAACCAGGAGCAGACCCTTCCGGTCCAAGAACGCCGCATGGAGGTCCACCAGCACCACGCTGGCGGGGAAGAAACCGGCTACAACGGCGGTGGTTTGATTCATCGCGCCGATCAGCAGATCCGCTCCGGCGATGGGCAGCTTCGGATCGTAAAGGTTCCCGACGTAGATCTGCACATCTGGAGAGATGGCAACAAGGGTGCCCAAAATCGCCGCCAGGTTATTGCCGTATGCCTGAATCATGGCCGGCACTTTCGACGGATCGATCGTACCCTGAGCGTCCAGCAGCGAAAGCGCATCGTTGCCGCCGACCGTGAGGGTAACTACTTTCCGGTAAGTCTTACCGGTATTAGTGAAGGAGAGGTGAACTTGCGGGACCTGATAGCTCAAAACATCGGCGCTGGTTGCATTGGGAATGGCGGCTGCACAAAACAGCAGGTTGTTCAGAGTATCGATGGCCCCACCTTGATAAAGCTGGAATACAAAACCTTGGGTGGCAGGTTTGGCTTCGAACCCGGCGGAAAGGCTGTCCCCCAGAGCCAGGTAACGTGTGTTGTCATCGAACGACGCCCACGGCTGAGCGTTCGCGGTACCCGTGAGTACGAAGATAGTAAGCGCAGCGGCGATAGGCACGCGGCGGAAGTCAAACAGCTTGGATTTCATGGACATTTTGTTATTGCTCCTTGGACCCGAGTTTGCGCGCTCGCAGTAGCCCCCGTCCCGCGAAAACCCGGACAAAACTGTGATGAAGTTCTGATGGATGCCGCGCAACCCGGTATTTACAGAAGCTCGGTTACGATCTGGTATGCTCGTAAGCAGCCTTAACAGAGGAACTTACGCGAACACCGGGTTATGACCACAGGCATGAGCGCTCGCGGCTATGAATTCGGTCCGTACCGGATCGATGAGAGCGAGCGCCTACTCCGACGCGGGACCGAGCTGATTTCGTTGCCCCCCAAAGCCGCCGAGACCCTCCTTGTACTCGTCATCAACTCCGGCCGGATGGTGGAAAAGAGCGAGCTGATGCAGGCGGTCTGGCCCGATACCTTTGTGGAAG
>CAMAWS010000328.1 GCA_945861845.1 Candidatus Sulfopaludibacter sp. SbA3
TGCAGGTCATCATTCCGAGCGCGATGTCGACGTCCACACCCTTCAGATTGTGCGTGGCCGCATTCTTGAGCTTCAGGACCTTTGGTCCCCATGTTCGCCGCGACTTCGGCACCGGAACCATCAACTCGCCATTCAGATACTTGGCTGTCAGGGAGCCGGTGGCGTCCTTAAGGCCATCGAACGTTCCCTGGTACACAAGGTGTCCGCCATTTTCCCCGGCGCCCGGGCCGAGGTCGAGGATGAAGTCGGCCGCCCTCATCATTTCAGCATCGTGCTCGACGACCAGGACGGTATTCCCAATGTCGCGAAGCCGCTTCAGGATCTCGATGAGCCTCTGGCCGTCGCGTGGATGCAGGCCGACCGAGGGCTCATCCAGAACGTACAGCGCCCCGACAAGGGAAGATCCAAGCGAAGTCGCCAGTTGAATCCGTTGGGCTTCCCCTCCGGAAAGAGTGGACGAAAGCCGCTCCAGCGTCAGGTACTGAAGGCCGACATCATTGAGGAATCGAAGGCGCGACTGGATTTCCAGCAATATCCGCTCCGCGATATGCGCCTGCATTTCGTTCAGCGTGAGGCTCGAAAAGAAATCATGAGCCTGTTGAATGGTCATCCTGCAGACATCCGAAATGTTCCTGCCCTGGATGAAAATGTCGCGCGCCTCCTGCCGGAGCCTCCCTCCGCCGCAATCCGGACAAATCGTGTACCCGCGGTAGCGGCTGAGGAAAACGCGAACGTGCAGCTTGTACTTCTTCGTGTCGAGGTAAGCAAAGAAGCTGCGAACCGCATTTATCGTAAAAGCGCGTTCGTCCGCCGAGAGGTCGCGAAAGGGCGCGTCGAGCGGTATCGAACGGCTGCGGGCCGATTTCCTGAACTCGTTCAGGTACGTTCGGTACCGGGGCTTGGTCCAGGGCTCGATGGCCCCCTGGCTGAGTGACTTGCCCTTGTCCGGTATGACAAGGTCGAGATCAAGGTCGATCGTATTGCCAAACCCCTGGCAGCGGGGACAAGCGCCAAACGGGCTGTTGAACGAGAACAACTTGGGTTCCGGCGTTTCGTATCGAATGTTGCATTTCTTGCACTCAAATGATTCGCTGAACCGGAATCGGCGTTCCGCGTGGTTGGCGCCGTTTCCGGAAACCCACTCGACAACCTCGATCACTACTTCGCCGTTGTTCTCCCGGAATGCGATCTCGACGGAGTCGATGAGCCGCTGCCGGATGTCCGGGCCCGTGACCAGCCGGTCGATGACAACATACGAAGGCCTGGTGAAGTCCACGTCCAGAAGCGATTCAGGCCGGGAGTATTCAAACATCCGGTCGTCCTGGTAAACGCGGCTGAAACCTCTCCGCTTCAGGTCGGACAGGAGGCCGGCAAGCTGCTCGCCGCCCTGATTCGGTGGAATGGGAAAGAGAACGTAAAGGCGGGTCTCGATCGGCCAGCCCATTACAACGTCAGCGATCTGGTCAACGGTATCCTTTTGAACGACTTCACCGCAGTTGCGGCACTGCGTCACTCCGACTCGGGCGAACAGCAGGCGGAGATAATCGTAAATTTCCGTGGATGTGCCGACTGTTGAACGTGGAGTGCGCGCCGTGTTTCGCTGCCGGATCGCGATGGCAGGAGCAATCCCGGTGATCTCGTCGATTTCCGGCCGCTCGATGCGTTCCAGGAATTGCCGGGCATAGGCCGAAAGGGATTCAATATACCGGCGCTGCCCTTCAGCGTAAATGGTGTCGAATGCCAGCGAGGATTTCCCGGAGCCGCTGACGCCCGTGACGATTGTCAATGCGTTGTGCGGTATTTCGAAATCAATGTTCTTGAGGTTGTGAACCCGGACCCCGCGAACAACGATGCTCTCCCGCTCAGTGACCTGTAAGCTCATGGTAATAAACTTGCCATTATACCAGTGGATGAAGGCTGCACGGCAATCACTGCCGCAATCGCAACCGTTATGCTGGAATCTGGAGGTACTCTGTGGGCACGGGGCTGAAAGCCCCGCGCCCACAGGTAGAACGGGGTGATCGGTTTAACGATCCCGCCGGCTTCGCGTCAAAAAGGCGATGATGCCGACTAAGATCACGTTAACCAATCACCACGGCCTGGACACTATGGGAACCACCAATCGCAATCTGGCTTTGATTTTCCTGCTATCTGGTTTCCTCCTTTCCGCATGCTCGCCTTCCCCCTCCGGCAATGTGACGGAGAAAGCCGCACCGGCGGAACAAACAGCGACCGAGGTAAAGCCCGCCCGCCCGGATGATTCTGCGCCGCCCGCCAGGCCGCCGGCCCGTCAAGGGCCAAAGCGAGTGACCTCGAAACCTCCATCCCCAGGTCCGCCGGAACCGCCCGTCCCAACAGCCGCGCCAGCGGTGTCCGCCAGCGTGGTGCCACCACCAGATGAAACGGCAGATGCCGTTCCCGCGCCGCAGCCGGCGGCTCCTGCTCCACCTCCGCCCATACATGTTGTGGATACCCGCGACGTAACGATTCCGGCAGGGACCGAGATCGCGGTCCGGATGATTGATTCAGTGGACTCTGGCGCAGCTCATGAAGGCGGGACATTTCGCGGGGCGCTCGATTCCGCAGTCCTGCTCGACAATCAAATTGTCCTGCCGAAGGGCAGCGACGTGTATCTGAAGGTGACGCACGTAACTTCCGCCGGTGACCTGAAAGGAAAGAGCGAATTGCAGCTATCGCTGGACCGCATCTTCATCGGGAAGAAATCGTATGCCGTCGAAAGCAACAGTTACGAAAGTTCGGGCGCCGCTCAGGGACAAAGGGCTGTGCGGAATGGGGTGATCGGGGCAGCCATTGGCGCGGCCATCGGCGCAATCACAGGAGGACGCAGAGGCGCGGTCATCGGTGCAGGCGCTGGCGCAGGTGGTGGCGTTGGCGGGACCGTGCTCACAGGTGGTGAACAAGTTCTTATCCCATCTGAAGCTCGGCTGGTTTTTGCGTTGACCAATTCAGTAGAAGTCACGGTGCCACCGCCGAATACGTCCTTGAGTTCCGCACGACCCGATTTTTCTTCGCGCCCTGCAAGGCTGGAGCCGCCACCGGAACGGTGGCCCGGAAGAGTGCCGTAGAGAATGAGTAGCGGACCTGGCGCAAAACAAGAAAGCGGACGCACATGCGCCCGCTTTCTTGCAATAGGTGGAGTTTCTATCGGCGCCTGTGGTGCGGCCGTTGATGATGTGCCGGACGATCATAAGACACGCGCCCGTGGCCGTGGCGGACGGCGGCCGCCGCGATCCTGCCGGCTGCATTTATCGCGGCCGCTCCAATGATCACCGAGGCCCGATATGGAGGCCGTACCACTACGGAATGCCGCGAATTGGAATAGTAAACATCCGGGGGAGGGGCTTGCTGGTAAATCACGACCTGTGGCTGCTGATATGCGACGGTGGGCGCCGGACTGGGCACTGAAATCGGCGCTGGTACGGTTTGAATCTGGGCCGGCGGGAGCGAATTCAGGAGCCACGTTCCTGTGGATTGCTCGTAACACGCCCATCCCTGGGATGCTCCCTCTGGAGTGACAAATTGCTGTGGATTATCGCAGGTGAAGCTCTGCAGGCTTCCATTTGGCGCGGTCACGTAAGTGGCATTCGTACGTTGTCCGTTGATCACAACCTGCTGAGGAATCCGAGTCGAGGGCGTTGGAGTCTGGGCAAAGCCTTCCACTGCGGAGAGAACAGTAAATAATGTCGCGAAGCTGATCACAAGCCGTTTACCGATTCTCATAATGAACCTCCATTTCAGTGATTCAGACGCGGACAGTAACAATTGGGCGCACACCGAATTGTAAAATCTACCATCCGAGAACAATCAACTGAGGCAACGCCTATTCACGTTATGCTACAGAGAACGGCAATCCATGCGGAGAATCCCGCAGTTTTGGCTGCGGCCAACCGATCGCAATTCAATCTTGAAGGAGAGGGGCTCTGATGAATTCGCGCATTTTCACTTTTGCGTTACTTCTGCTTTTCTTACCGGGCAGCAAAGCTTTGGCTCAAGCGCCTTCCGCGGCGGACGTAAACGCCCTGAAGGCTGAAATCGAGGCACTGAAGCAGGACTACGAGAGACGGATTCAGGAGCTCGAGGCAAAGGTGTCCGCGATTCAGGCCAGTCCGAGTGCCCGGGAACCGCAATCACAGCAGGCGGCGGCGCAAAGTCCTTCTGGTGCGGAGAGTGCCGGCAGGCAAACCGAGGCGTCCGTCTCCAGCGGCGTGACCGGTTCGACGGTGAGTGGGGCGAAGGTGTTCAACCCGGATATCGCGGTGATCGGCGACTTTCTCGCCGCCGCCGGGTCTAACAAGTTTGATCCCAGTCCGGCGCTGGAGATGCATGAATCAGAGGCGTCGTTCCAGGCGATTCTCGATCCATACGCACGTGCTGATTTCTATATGGCGTTTGGCGAGGAAGGAGTCGACCTGGAGGAAGGCTTCATCACGTTCCCTGCAATCCCCGGTGGTTTGCTCCTAAGAGCAGGAAAGATGCGCGCTGCATTCGGCAAGGTAAACACCCAGCACAATCAT
>CAMAWS010000329.1 GCA_945861845.1 Candidatus Sulfopaludibacter sp. SbA3
CAGTGAGCTTCTTCGAGAAGCTGCAGGCCCGCGAGTCGGCAAAACCCGGATCGATCTCCAAGATGTTCAGCACGCATCCCCCGACTGGTGATCGAATTGAGTCCACGAAGAACAACATTGAAGTGGTCCTTCCAGACAAGGATCAGTACGTCGTGACGACTTCCGAGTTTCAACGGATCAAGGGATTGCTCGCCCAGCTGGAAAACCGCAAGCCGTCTGAAGCAGAAAACAATAAGCCCAGCTTGAAACGCAAGACCACGCGGCCAACCGCCAACGAAGGCGACGATGAAGAAGAAGTGAAGCCAACAAAGACGACAAAGCCTGAAGATCGCGAGCCCGAGGCAGACGACCGGCCGACTTTGAAACGCCGCAACTAAGACATTTTTCCGGATTCAGGAAATAAAAACGGGGCGGCTATCGAGCCGTCCCGTTTTTTTGCTATGATTCCAAAGTTCGACTACGGGGTCGTAGTTCAGTTGGTTAGAACGCCGGCCTGTCACGTCGGAGGTCGCGGGTTCGAATCCCGTCGACCCCGTTTAAATCGAAGCACGCTGGCCCGGATGAAAATCCGGGCTGATGTGTTTATGGGGGTCCGCGTGACACTCAACTCCATCCGCAGCATCCTGTACAGAGCCGCACGAATCCTTGGTGACGTTCAGGCAGTACGGCGCGGCCGCATGCGGCAGCGTATCCAGAACAGGCTCGTTGGACGGATTGTGAGCAGATTGTTGCGGCGATTCCTCCGCTGACGGAGCCACTTGCGCACGTGCGTATTGAAAAGCCCCTGACGGTATGGGAGGATTACGACGGAACTATGAGTTTAAGAAGAGAGTACGTCCGCCTGCTTTCCACGAAACTGACTGAAGAGCTGCTCAAGCAGGACATGATCCAGATACCGGATGGGTTTGATCTTTCCGAGCAATTCTATGAAGTCATGGATGCAGAAATCACTTTGGAAGACCGCCTGAACGATGAAGTGCGGTCCATGCTGAACCAATATGCTGAACAGATGCGCCAGAACGGCGCTTCTTATCAGGAGATGTTCAAGCTCATCAAAAACAAGCTGGTAAGGGAGCGCAAACTCGTTCTGTAAGCCGCACACAATATGCGTTTAAGCCGAGACAAGATCAACCTGATTTCCCACGGGCTCGCCGAGAGACTCGCCTCACTCGACCAGGTGGAATTCATCGAGGATCGGAATACCATTCGCCTGGCTGTTGTCGAAGTCCTTACCAAATGGCTGAAGAAGGAAGAGGAAGTCGATAAGGGAGCCCGGCACAAAGTCGAGTCTCAGAAACGCGGCATTCCGGAAGGCAGCGCGGAATGGGAAGTCCTCTATCGGAAGTACTACGAAGAGGAAATGCGCAACGTGGAATAAGGAAAAAACGCCCTTAGGATCTGGCTTTCCGTTTGTTGTCCTCAGTTCCCCATTCGCTGTCGAGCAGACTCTCCAAATCGATCCGCAACAACCCCCGTAACCGTGCCGGTTCCCGAATGACAAAGTGTATAGAAGACTGTTTACCGGGGCGGGACTCCTGCTTATTGAAAAGCGGCACATGATATCATAACAATATCATTGGAGGTTTCATGGCCGATCTTCTCATCCGAAACGTCAGTGCGGCGACGATAAGGCGGCTGAAGGCGCGTGCCGCCGCAAGCGGCAAGTCGTTACAGGCAGAGTTGAAGACAATTGTCGAACGCAGCGGGCAGGAGCCCAGCCTCGATGAGCTTCGCGAGGAAGCCAAGAAATTCAGCAAGAGGTTTGAGGGGCGCAAACTCACGGACTCGGTTCTCCTGCTCCGTGAAGACCGTCAACGATGACCGACTTCATCGTTGACACGAGCGTCGTGGCAAAGTGGCTGCTGGCGGAACCGGATAGTGACCGTGCCCGCATGCTTATTTCCCGTGAATATTTCCTTCGGGCTCCGGACCTGCTGGTTTCTGAACTCGGGAACGTGATCTGGAAGCGGTTCGCGAGGCATGAAATAACCGCTGAAGAAGCTCAGGAAGTCGTCGCCGTGCTGCTGCGCCGCCACATCGATATCACCGTGCGGCTGCTTCCCGCCCGAATACTCCTCGATCAGGCCATACGAATCGCGGCCGAGGAACATCAAAGCATCTACGACTGCCTGTATCTCGCATCTGCAGTACAGGCACGCTGCCTTCTCATAACTGCGGATGAGAAATTCGTTCGATCCATCAACAATCCCTTACTAAAGCAGCACATTATTTCGCTGAAAGATCCATCCCTGGATCTGGCCGAATAGCGCGCACTAGTCTCTTCAGCAATATCTTCGAGCATGAGGAAGTCATCCATTCGGTGAGATGGGCGGTATAGGGCTCGAACCTATGACCTTTCGGGTGTAAACCGAATGCTCTTCCAATTGAGCTAACCGCCCGCAGTGCGCCTTACATTGTAAACATTCGGGACAAGCTATAGCCAGCCCAGACAAGTAACAGTCCTGCCGCGTTTGAAAGCGCCATGTTCAGGATGGCAAGAGCCATTTGGCCATCGCGCAGTAACGTGAAAGTCTGGATGCCAAAGGCCGAAAAAGTGGTGAAAGCGCCGAGGAATCCCACAAGCAGTGCGGAACGAATTGCCGGATCGACGACATATCGCTCCGTGACCGAGTAAAAAAGCACACCGGCGAGAAAACAGCCGAGCAAGTTGACGACAAGAGTGCCCACCGGAAAAGCCGGGCCAAATTTCTGATCAAACATGCCCGAAATCCAGTACCGCCCGAGCGTGCCCACGAGGCCGGCCACGCCTATAAAGATTATCTCTCTCATGATCGGACGAGTTTACAACAGGAAGGAAATGCGGTCATAGACCGCGCCTACAGTAAGCAAGGGCCGGCTATACGCGTTGAATCAGGAGCATGCCGACGACAAGCAGTGCCGCTCCTGCAATTCGCCCGATGCTGATTGGATGGACGGGATAACCGAGAATGCCGTAATGGTCGATGACGATCGACGACACCATCTGCCCTGTTACCGTCAGTGCGATCAGCGTGGCAGCGCCAAGACGCGGAGCCAGTATGATCGCCGCCAGGACGTAGTTCGCTCCCAGCACCCCTCCCATCCAGGCCCACCACGGCGCTTCGGCGAGTCTCGACATCAGCTCCGGCCATGGCGGCCGAAGGCCAAGCGAGACAAAAACCAGCACGATCGTCCCGATCGAAAACGAAATCAGCGCGGCGATCGCCGGATGTCCGGCAACTTGTCCGAGCCGGACGTTGACGCCTGCCTGGAGCGGCAGGAACACCCCGATTACAAGCCCAACAAGAATCAATAGTGAGGACAATGAACCCCTCCACTCAGTGGAATGGGAATGGAACTCAATTGCAGATTAGCTATTGGGCGAATCCGCAGTGGAAATTCCAGACTCAAGATTCGAGATTAAAAATCGGTGCGTCTCACGTCGTTGCGATCACTGAATCGTGAATACAATTCCTGTCGAAAACGCCGAACCCGACCGCCACTCGTCGAGTTTGTAGGCCATCCGGCCGACGTCGAACTTCAGGGCAAACGAATCGTTGAGCGGAACGTCCACGCCCACAGCCAGGCGCGTGCTCATATTGCTGGAACCAAAAGTCTGTTCATCCGTGAGGTAGGCAACGCCGAAGCCGGCCACTGCGTAAGGAGTAACCCGGGCGCCTCTAAACGCCACTTTACCGCCGAAGATGTTCGAAATCATCGTCACCTTCTGTCCAAGACTATATACGCCGGTGAAGTTTTCGAGCCCGAACCAGCGTTTCAAATTGAATCCAGTGTGCATCGTAAAGCCCGAACGACGCGTGCTTTGCAGCTGGCCGGTCGCAAGGTTGATCGGAAACCCCACATTGCCATAGCCCATTGCCACTTCCATGGCCGGATATTCATCCTGGGCAAAAGTTGGAATGCTGAAGATCACTACCACCACTGCAACACAGAACAATGTCGACAATTTCACCATGGAATCTCCTGTTTGCCTTCCCGATGATTAACCGCTCGTGCCATTACGAACAGGAAATCAGAAAGCCGATTCAAATATTCGATCACATCCGGACTGACTTCGACCTTTTCAGACAGACTTACAACCCGCCGCTCGGCGCGGCGGCAAACCGTTCGAGCCACGTGCAACATGGCGCCGGCATGTCCTCCACCGGCCAGAATGAATTCACGCAGCGGAGGCAATACGGCATCAAAACCATCGATCGCATGTTCCAGCGACAGGATTCTCTCGCGGGAGAGCTGCGATTTTCCAGCGGCTCGCTCCCGGAACCGGGGATCGGCCAACTGTGCTCCTACCGAGAACAGGTCACGCTGGATATCTGCCAGTGTGGAAACCAACGAGGGATCCTGCAGGAACGACGAGGCGGCTCCGATCAACGAATTCAGTTCGTCGATGTCTCCGTACGCTTCCACGCGATCGTCGTGCTTTCGGACCTTGGTCCCGTCGAACAGCCGCGTGTCGCCACGATCGCCCGTTTTTGTATAGATCTTCACTGGGCGGTAGTTTGATAGAT
>CAMAWS010000330.1 GCA_945861845.1 Candidatus Sulfopaludibacter sp. SbA3
CCCCGCGCCCACAGGCTGACGCCGAAACGCCGCTACGGAACCGTCAGTGCCAGGAAGCCCGATACGAACGCATTCGTCTGCGGATTCTTCCTCAGTACCATAAAAGCAACGTTCGCACCGGATTTAAACAACATTTCGGCGCGCCGGAAATCATCAATTCCGCCGATTTCGACTCGCTGTCCATCAACGATTACCCGCGTGATGACCATTCCGCGGGCAAGCCGGGCCTCCTGGGCCACGCTATCGTTATCGACTCCTGTAATGATGACGCCCTGGTCGGAATCGAGACCGAACTGACGTTGAGCGTCAGGAGTTATTCCCTGAACCCGGATACCGAGTTCCGTGTTCACACCGCCTTGTCCGCCACGATTCGGGGTGCTGTTGTCGCGGTTGGCCGCAATGTCATTGATGACTTTCGCCCGATCTTCGATGGTTACGGGAATCGTCTGCTCTTTGCCGTCGCGGTTCACCTTGACCCGGATACTGCGGCCAACAGGACTGTTCGCAACGACTTCGAGCAAACCGGACCCGCCATTAATCTTTGTTCCTTCAATATCCGTGATGATGTCCCCAGGCCGCAAGCCGGCCTTGGCAGCTGGACTTCCAGCAATGACGCTCTCCACAACCACTCCTGCTCCGGGCTGCAATCCAAACGCCCGGAACAATCCGGGATCAGGATTGCTCGTGTACTGGATACCGATTGAACCTCGAGTAACCTTGCCATTCTGTACAAGCTGATTGTAAATCCTTACCGCCGTGCTCGAAGGCAGCGCGAAACCAAGGCCGGCGAACTGCCGGGTCTCGGAAATGATCGCGGTATTCACGCCGATCACTTCGCCCTGCATACTGACGAGCGGGCCGCCGCTGTTGCCTGGATTGATGGCGGCGTCGGTCTGAAGGAAACTCTGGAACTGCTTGTTGTCCTGCCCTATATTTTCACGGCCCTTGGCGCTGATGATTCCGGCCGTCACCGTGTGATCGAAATTAAACGGGCTGCCGATCGCAAGCACCCAATCGCCAACCTTGACGGAATCGGAATTTCCAAACTTGGCTGCCGAAAGTTCGCGCCCCGCCTCGATCTTGATGACCGCCAGGTCGGTCTCTTCATCGCTGCCTATCACCTTGGCCTGATGTTCGGATTTGTCCCAAAGACGGACCGTGATCTTTTCTGCGCCATCGACCACGTGCTGGTTGGTAACGATATAGCCTGACTTGTCGACAATGAAGCCTGTGCCAAGATTACGCGCCCTGAATTCCTGGTCGGGTGGCTGGCCACCAAAGAAATCAAAAAAATTGAACGGATCGGCTTGTCCGTTGCCGCCGGGAGCGCCGCCCGGCCCAGGCCGCTGCTGACGCGTCTGCTGGACAGTCGATTCCGTGTTGATATTCACGACCGCCGGTTCGAGAGTATCAGCGATTATCGAGAATGCGTTGGAAAGTGAAACTGGGTCCGGAATGACGAGGGTTGCCGGTCGGTCCTGCAAGGCAGTAGCTTTCACACCACCCGAAACGATCGACCCGATCACGATCCCGATCGAAAGGGTAGCGACAATAAAGGTGAGGTAAAGCAATCGTCTGTTGTTCATGAGCTGGCCTTTCATTTTCATGAGAATGCGCACCTGCCTGGGATTATACCTCAGAGCGGCAGATGCTGACTTGAGCCGTTAAACCAAGCTTTGGACGAACAATTCCGGATTTAGTTTGATAGAACGGAAGCTCCCTTGCTCAGTTTCTTGAAGCGTTCTTCCGCTGCCGCGAAGGTTTCCTCCTTCTTACAAAACGTGAATCGAATAAGATCTTTTCCGGCGGCTGGATTGCGGAAGAAGCTGCTTCCCGGAACCGCGGCCACTCCGATGTCCTTCACCAGAAACTTCGTAAATTCAACGTCGCTTGGATATCCCCAGCTCCCTATATCGCACATGATGTAGTAGGCGCCCTTGGGCAGGATGGGGTTCAGTCCCGCCGCCGAAAGCATCTTCATCAGGCGATCACGCCTGCCCTGGTAGTGAGCGGCCAGGTCCGCATAGTAGGAATCCGGCAAACGCAATGCCACCGCGCCCGCCTCCTGGAGAGGCGCTGGAGCGCCTACCGTCAGAAAGTCATGCATCTTGCGTATGGCGCCGGTAATTCCAGGCGGGGCGATGATGTAACCTACGCGCCATCCCGTGACGCTGTACGTCTTCGACATCCCGTTCACCACGATGGTGCGCTCGCGCATTCCATCCAGTGTGATCATCGATATGTGCTGCTCGCCGTCATAGATGATGTGCTCGTAGATTTCGTCGGTGATCGCCAGCACGTCCCACTTCTGGCAGAGATTGGCGATGACCTGCAGCTCTTCGCGGCTGAAGACCTTCCCGGTAGGGTTGTTTGGCGTATTCAGGATGATGGCTTTCGTATTGTTGTTGAAGGCTGCAGCAAGTTCGTTTTCATCGAACGTCCAGTCCGGCCGGCGCAGTTGCACGTATCGTGGAATGGCTCCGGATATGATCGTATCCGGACCGTAATTCTCATAAAAAGGCTCAAAAACGATGACTTCGTCGCCGGGGTTGATGACGGCAAGCAGGACATCGATCATTCCTTCCGTTGAGCCGCACGAAACGGTCACCTCAGTCTCGGTATCGATTTCAATGTTCAGGAATTTCCTGGTCTTGTATGCGAGGGCATCGCGGAACTTTTTTGCGCCCCAGGTAATGGCGTATTGATTGACATCCGCAAATATAGCGTCGGCAGCCGCTTTCTTAAGAACGTCCGGCGCAGCGAAATCCGGAAAGCCCTGCGAAAGGTTGACGGCCTGGTACTGGATTGCCAGGCGTGTCATTTCGCGAATCACGGATTCCGTAAACTGGGCGGCTTTATGAGAGATCGGTTTGTTGAACATCGACGGAATTCCCTCCTGTCGAAATTTACAGGGCCGGTCCGGGATAGCCCTCGCCGAGGAGCCGTTCATCATTTCCGGCAAGTATCCGGACGAGCTCGTCGTGCAAGTAATCGTGGCCCGGAGTGGCGGCGCCGTTAAGGCGGCCGTTGTAAGTCTCACGGCCCTGGTCGATTTCTTTTCGAAGCCGCCGGTAGATATCGGAGTTCGCCCGGCCTTCTTTCAGTCCCGGCTCGTTGTACAGCTTGATCTCGGATACGATCAGCCGCGCCGCTTTTCGCGCTTCAGCATGCCGCGCTTCGTCCTCGGGGGAAAGTGCCGGATCCGGGACGCTCGAATCAGGCTGGGGTTCGGGAGAAACAGCAACTACCACCTGCTTTACGGGACGGGCTGGCTTCGGAAGCGGCGCACGAAGCTTTAATCCAAATACTTCGATGGCCCGCTCCATCGCGGAAACCATGAAATCAAGGGCGTCGCGTTTGAATTCCCCGAAGGCCGCAACGGCTCCCACGGCCTTCCCGCGAACGATCACCTGCTTGAAATAGAATTCGGGGTCCCTCGTCTGTTCCGAAATAATATTCGGGAAAACATGCTGCCCCCGGCGTTTCCACAGTGCGAGTCCATCTGCTTTCGACGTATAGATCGCAAGGTCTGCCGCGAAAGGTTCGGCCAGCCTGAGGAATCGCGAGAGTATTTCAGGCTGTGAGGACACGTCCGCAAGCTGGTGCTGGGCGTCCGCAAAAATCCGCCAGCGCTGGGCCTGCTCCTGAAGCCTGTTTCGCTCGACCGCCGCGTCGGACTGAATCTGCTGCAGCTGGCTGGTCTTTTCCTCGATCGCCCGCGTAAACTGAGCCTGCAATTGTTGCGTAACCTGCTGCCGGACTTCGTCTTGAGCGTTCCGAATGACGCGTTCCAACTCCTGTTCAACCCGGCTTTGAGCTGCCGACTCCGCATCCCGAACTGCCGCCTGCAGCCGTTTCTGGAATTCGGCCTCCAGGACCTGGCGGGTTTCACTTATAAGGCGATCCAGTTCGGCAGCAAGGGCCGGCGACAACGCATCCAGAACCCGATCAAGCGCCTGCGTCCGTAACTCCATTGGGATTCACATACCTCCGGGGAAAGGACCGGATTATACAGCACATTGACATTACTCAGCATCGCCCCTATATAAAGGATGTACACTGAAACGCTCAAAACAAAGGGGGGGCGCACCGGTTTCGACGGGAGCGCAGAAGCAAGAGACGCATACCGAGGCCCATGCACCTCGTCAAAACGTGGAAAACAATCAACTGCTGACTTTCAGCAACCTTTAGCTGCTTAATCCCAGCTAACGTTCTTGATTGATTCGCCTGTAGGTCGATTAAAGAACGTCATTTCATGCAGGATAGCCTCAAGCGGCTGACCCGGCGGCAAGAGGCAAAATTCAACGGGTTAGTGTTGCGGCCAGGTTGCAGGTGCCTTCAGGTCGTGGCATGAAACAAATAGGAACCTGACAAGTATGTAGACTTTCTTGCGGAACGTTTTCGGACGCGGGTTCGATTCCCGCCGCCTCCATTAATGTAGCGTGTCTTGCAGTATTGAGTGAATTCTGCGCCTGATTCTGGCGGAACTCGCGCACTCTCGCGG
>CAMAWS010000331.1 GCA_945861845.1 Candidatus Sulfopaludibacter sp. SbA3
GAAATTACCAGCCTGGGGCTGAAGGAAGCAAAAGATCTGGTTGAGGCCGCTCCCAAGCCTGTCAAGGAAGGCGTGCCAAAAGCCGAAGCGGAAACCATCAAGAAAAAGTTTGTCGAAGCCGGCGCAACAGTCGAGATTAAATAAACAGCCAGTAACGATTTCGGACTGCAGAAATAGGGGACAGACCCCGAATTCTGCAGTTCAGGAATTCGGGGTCTGTCCCCTATTTCTGCAGTCCGAAATCCAAAATTCTCCTCGCTGACTTACAGGGCGTAGTTCGTCCATAAGTCGGCTAATTGTCTTTTAGGAGCAATCAACGAAAAATGGCGGAAACCAAAACCAGCACTTCGAGAGAGAGAATCAATTTTTCCAAAATTCGCACAGCGATACAGATTCCCAACCTCATCGAGGTGCAGAAGAATTCCTATGAGCGGTTCCTCCAGATGAACATGTTGCCGGAGGAGCGAGAAGACGCGGGGCTACAGGCGGTATTTAACTCCGTCTTTCCAATCTCAGACTTCCGTGGCGTATCTACTCTCGAATTCATCAGCTACTCGATTGGAAACTGGGAATGCAAATGCAGCAATCTGAAAGGGCTCCATCACCTTCGCAGTACTTGTAAGTCGTGCGGCGCCACCATTGCCACCAATCCGTTCTCGTCAGAAACGACGGTAATGTGCCCGAAGTGCGGCACTACCAACAAAAACCAGGTCACCTTCTGTAATATGTGCGGCGATCCGGTTCAACTGAATCTTAAGTACGATGTGGCGGAGTGTCAGGAGCGCGGAATGACATACGCTGCGCCGCTGAAGGTCATCATTCGGCTCACGATTTTCGACAAGGATCCTGACACGGGAGCGAAAACGATACGCGATATAAAGGAGCAAGAGGTCTATTTCGGCGAAATTCCGCTGATGACCGAAAATGGGACGTTCATCATCAATGGCACTGAGCGCGTCATTGTCAGGCAATTGCACCGCAGTCCCGGTTGCTTCTTTGAATCCACTCCAAACAAGAGCTATTTTCTCGGCAAGATCATTCCGTATCGCGGGTCGTGGGTCGAATTTGAATACGAGACTGCCAAGAATATTCTCTACGTCCGAATTGACCGCAAGCGGAAGTTTCTGGCGACCATATTCCTCCGCGCGCTTGGATTGAAGAGCGACGAGGAAATATCCAGGACCTTCTACAAGACGGATCGGATCGCCATTGAAGGCAAAAAGCTTTTCTGGAACGTTTCCGAACATATTCTCGGGTTGAAGATTTCGAAAGATATCCTGCATCCAAAGACCAAGGAAGTGCTCCTTCATGCGGGGAAGAAAATCAAATCATCAGACTACAAGCACATGGAGCAGGCGAAGGTTGAGCGCTTCGAAATTAATCCCGAGGACCTGGAAGGCGCTTACGCGGTTGCCGATATCGTCGACACCAAGACCGGAGAGGTCATTGTCGAGACCAACAACGAGCTGACACAAGCAGTCATTCGGACCATCATCGACTCGGGCGTTCCTGAGTTGCCGGTATTCTTTCCCGAGCGCGATGATATCGGAATTGTACTCAGCCAGACCCTGCGCAAGGACACGATCAAGAATACGCACGAGGCGCTGATTGAAATCTACCGCAAGTTGCGGCCAGGGGACCCACCCACGCTCGAAACCGCAACGGCATTGTTCGAGGGTATGTTCTTCGATCCGCGCAAGTACGATTTCTCGAAAGTCGGCCGCCTGAAGTTCAACATCAAGTTGGATCTTTCCACGCCCCTGGAGCGGAGAATTCTCGAAAAGGAGGATTTCTACGCAGTTATCAGTTACCTGCTGAAGCTCCGCAAGAGCATCGGCCAGGTCGATGACATCGATCATCTTGGAAATCGCCGCGTCCGCGCCGTGGGTGAACTGCTTGAGAACCAGTTTCGAATCGGACTTGTCCGCATGGAACGGGCGATCAAGGAAAAGATGTCGGTATATCAGGAAATGGTCACGGCGATGCCGCATGACCTGATCAACGCGAAGCCGGTCATTGCGGCAGTACGGGAATTTTTCGGGTCATCGCAACTCTCGCAGTTCATGGACCAGACCAACCCGCTTTCGGAGATCACACATAAGCGCCGCTTGTCGGCGTTGGGGCCGGGAGGTCTTTCGCGTGAGCGTGCCGGATTCGAGGTGCGCGACGTACATCCAACCCACTATGGCCGGATCTGTCCGATTGAAACTCCGGAAGGACCGAACATTGGACTGATTTCTTCTCTGAGTTGCTATGCGCGCATCAACGAGTTCGGTTTCATCGAGAGTCCGTATCGAAAGGTAAAGAGCGGCAGGGTCATCGATTACGTCACGATCATCAGTGCAGGCGACTCAAAGTTCAAGGTCAGTGAGCATGTCGAACGCGAGGGAGTCGAGGAAGAAAACGAATCCCTGAAGGGCAAGAGGAAGAAGCGGGCCGAATATGTGCCGTACTCGTTCTACCTGTCGGCATGGGAAGAAGACAAATACCTTGTTGCTCAGGCTAACGTCGAGATGGACAAGGATGGGAACCTCACGCACGAATTGGTCAACGTGCGGCAGGCGGGCAACTTCGTGCTTAAGCATCGAAACGAAGTCGACTATGTCGATGTCTCGCCGAAGCAGTTGGTCTCCGTGGCGGCCTCGCTGATTCCGTTTCTCGAGAACGACGACGCAAACCGCGCGCTGATGGGATCCAACATGCAGCGGCAGGCCGTGCCATTACTGAGGACTGCGGCTCCATTGGTGGGAACCGGCATGGAAGAAATCACGGCCCGGGATTCCGGTGCAGTTGTGGTTTGCCGGCGTAACGGCACCGTCGATTCAATTGATTCCGAGCGCATCATTGTCCGCGTGGAAGCTCCTGAAGACGGTCACTTCTCGCGCGAGGTTGGCGCGGACATCTATTCATTAACGAAGTTCAAGAGGTCGAACCAGAACACGTGCATCAATCAGAAGCCGATAGTTCGTAAGGGCGATCGGGTTGCAAAGGGACAGGTTCTGGCCGACGGGCCGTGTACGGAAAAGGGAGAACTGGCCCTCGGGCGTAACGTACTTGTCGCCTTCATGCCTTGGCGCGGTTACAACTTTGAAGACGCGATTCTCGTTTCCGAGCGTCTTGTGAAAGACGACTACTATACGTCGATTCACATCGAGGAGTTTGAAATCGAAGCTCGCGATACCAAGCTCGGACCTGAGGAAATCACGCGGGACATTCCCAACGTCAGCGAGGCTTTTCTGAAGGATTTGGACGAAGCCGGCATCATCCGCATTGGTGCGTATGTCAAGCCCGGAGATGTTCTGGTTGGCAAGGTCACGCCGAAGGGCGAGACGCAGTTGACTCCGGAAGAGAAACTCCTTCGCGCGATCTTCGGTGAAAAGGCGGGCGACGTTCGGGACGCGTCGCTCATATGTCCTCCGGGCATCGAGGGCATCGTCGTAGACGTGAAGATCTTCTCTCGTAAAGGCGCCGAAAAGGACGAACGCGCCAAGGCCATAGAGAGCATGGAAATTTCGCGTCTTGAGAAGAACCTTCGCGACGAAATTCGCATTCTTACCGACGAGCGGAATAAGCGGCTTTTGGGGATGCTGGATGGCAAGGTCGTTTCGAACGAACTTGTCCATGAGCGCACGGGAAGAAAGATTGTGGCTAAGGGGACCGTGATCACGGCAGAGGTCATCGAGCATCTCTCCGCGCGCGAACTGCTAAAGCTGAAGTTCAAGGACGGCGGCGCTCCGATGGACCAGATTCAGGAAACCGAGGAGATGACGACCCGCCAGATCGACGTGCTTCGGAAGATTCACGAGGAACGAATTTCGAAATTGCGGCGCGGCGATGAGCTTCCGCCAGGCGTGATCAAGCTTGTGAAGGTGTACGTGGCGATGAAGCGGAAGCTGTCGGTTGGCGACAAGATGGCCGGCCGCCACGGAAACAAGGGCGTAATCGCCCGGATACTTCCGGAAGAGGATATGCCGTACCTGCCGGATGGAACGCCTGTCGAAATCGTACTGAATCCGCTGGGTGTCCCTTCCCGTATGAACGTCGGGCAGATCCTTGAAACTCACCTCGGATGGGCGGCGCATGCCCTCGGTCTGCATTTCGCAACGCCGGTGTTTGATGGTGCGACTGAGCAGGAAATCAAGGCGATGCTCGACAAGGCCAACCTTCCCCGTACCGGGAAGACGCGGCTCTACGACGGAATGACCGGTCAGCCTTTCGAGCAGGAAGTCACCTGCGGCTACATCTACATGCTGAAGCTGTCGCATCTTGTGGATGACAAGATCCATGCGCGATCGATTGGTCCGTATTCGCTGATCACGCAGCAACCGCTGGGCGGCAAGGCGCAGTTCGGCGGACAGCGGTTTGGAGAAATGGAAGTATGGGCGCTCGAGGCTTATGGAGCAGCACATATTCTGCAGGAACTCCTGACTGCGAAATCCGATGATGTCTACGGTCGAACCAAGATCTATGAGGCCATCGTGAAGGGT
>CAMAWS010000332.1 GCA_945861845.1 Candidatus Sulfopaludibacter sp. SbA3
TGTCGTGTTGAAGGCCCGGAATCTCGATACTTCGCCGCTTGCCCATGAATACTCCCTTTTTCGCGATGATTCGAATGAGCGAGCAGTATAATCACCGGCTATTGTCATGACAATCACGCATCGCATTCGGAATGTCGCACTCGTAATCTGCCTCTTTGTTGTCCCTCTCTGGTCCCAGGACCTGCCTTCCCGGATCAGCGACGAAGAATTCTGGCGAATGGTGTCGGAATTTTCCGAAGATGGCGGGTATTTCCAGTTCGACAACTTCATGTCGAACGAAGACACGCTGCAATGGGTCATTCCCGACTTGAAACTTAGAACCAAGCCCGGCGGCGTTTTCATTGGCGTGGGCCCCGAGCAGAATTTTACGTATCTCGCCGCCCTCGAATCGAAGATGGTCTTCATCATCGATCTCCGGCGGCAGAATATGCTCGAACACCTGATCTACAAGGCGCTGTTCGAAATGTCGGCTGATCGCGCAGAATTCGTTTCCCGGCTCTTTTCGCGTCCACGTCCGTCCGGGCTCGATACCAGTTCGACTGCTGCAATGATGTTCGAGCGGTTCAAGCTCATTTCCGGGGATATGAAGCTGCTTGCTGAAAATAAACGCCGGGTCATCGATCATTTGAACCGCCGTGGCTTCAAGCTTTCGCAGGACGACCTGGACCGGATGGACTATATCTATGGCGCGTTCTTCGAAGGCGGGCCGGACCTTACATTCGCGCCGACGCGGTTCTTCAACGGTGGCCAGACGACGTACTCGACCCTGATGACTGCGACTGACCAGCAGGGAGAGGCGCGAAGCTTCCTTTCCAGCGAAGACAAGTTTCGCTACGTGCAGGACCTCCAGAAGAAAAACCTGATCGTGCCGCTTGTTGGCGACTTTGCGGGGACAAAGGCAATACGGGTTGTCGGCGAATATATTCGCAGCCGCGGCGCGACCGTTACCGCGTTCTACGCTTCGAACGTGGAGCAGTACCTGTTTCAAAATACCGAAGAATGGAAGCGGTTTTACAGGAATCTTGAAACGCTTCCGGTAGATGAGTCGAGTACGTTCATCCGCTCCTTCACGCCACTGCCGGGCGGCAAGTGGTTTTCAGCGATTGCCTCCATCAAGGACGGCCTGAAAGCGTTCAGCGACGGCCGCATTCGAAGCTACGCCGACATCATGCCGAGATGATTCCCGGTTTCGCGTTGAATCCCACGACTGCTTCAACAGCTCTTCCCAGATCCAATAACAATCGTTCCTGAAACGGCTTCGCGGAGAGTTGCATGCCGATGGGCAGGCCATTGCCGCCGAGAGCGCAGGGCAAGGTCATCGTCGGAAAATCCGCAAGCGTCCACGGGCCGTTCATCACAGGATCGCCCGTGGTATCGATTCCCTCGGGGGCCGTGCCCCGTGCCGCAGGAGTGAGGAGCGCGTCGAAGTTCTCGAAAAGTCTCCCCATAGCCCGCTGATACTGCCTCCGAAGGCGGCGCGCGCGCAGATAGTCGACTCCTTCCATCAGCATTCCAGTTTCGATGAGGGTTCGAATTCTTGGCCCGTACGTTTCCGCGCCAGCGCGGAACAGATTTTCATGAACCGATGCGGCTTCCGTTCGCACAATTGCACGGATTATCGGACCCGCCAGCGCGAAGACTTCCGGCAGGAGCACTTCATCGATCTCAAAGCCGGACCCGGCAAGCTTACGGGCCAGCGCGTCAATCACCTCGCGGGTCTCGTCGTTGGCGTTGTCGTGGAAGAAGCCTCGAATGACGCCGATCCGAAACTTTCTCGCAGGCGTTGAACCGCCGGCTTCCACATCTCCCATGGAGTAGAGCATCGCCTCAACATCCTCGACCGTTCGGCCGAATATGCCGGCGTGATCGAGCGACCAGGCGAGCGGAAAAACTCCCTTGAGGCTGATTGTTTGCCGCGTCGGCACTATCGTCACGAGGCCATTGAAGGCGCCGGGCCTTCCGACCGAGCCGACAGTCTGCGTGCCAATCGCCGCTGGGCACATCCGGGCCGCCACGGCGGCAGCCGAACCGCTGCTCGATCCGCCGGGCGTGTGGTTGAGGTTCCAGGGATTGCGCGTCGGCCCGGCATCGAGATTCGCAAACATCGTGGTGACGGTCTTTCCCAGGACGATCGCTCCGGCATTACGCAGGCGTGAAACGGCTTCCGCATCGTGATCTGGAACGAAGTCCTTGAACAGGACCGATCCCATCGTGGTGCGCAACCCTTTCGTATAGAAAATGTCCTTGATGCCTACCGGAATTCCGTGCAGCGGTCCCCGGAACCGCTTCTGGCGGGCTTCGGTTTCGCATTGCCTCGCTTCCGCCAGCACGGCCTCGCGATCCACCGTAACCCACGCCTGGACGCGCGAATCGAGCTGGTCAATGCGCGCAAGGAGGGAACGCACGTATTCGAGCGGGGAGAGCGCGCCGCTTCGGATTGCCGAAGCGGCTTCAACGAGGGAGAGGTTCTCAGGGTTCATCGTCGACGCCGGCCATGGTGGCCGCCGCGGCAGACAGCTTCAACAAGTCGGCGGCCATGACTTCGATTTCGGGTTGAAGGTCGCTCGCGCGTTCCTTGCCCAGCTTCTCCTCGGCGCGTGCGGCGAGGAGTTGAGCGATCTCCCCGATTGTCATTGTGCCGGAGGCGTTGCAGCTGCCGGAGCTGGGGTCGCTGCGGGCGCTGGAGGCAACGCAAAGGCCACCAGTTGCGCCGGGTTCTGGCCGTCGCCAACCGAGAAGACGACGTACTGTTTGCCCTGGTGCAGATAAGTCATCGGCAGCCCGCTCTGCACACCGGGGATCTGCGTTTCCCAGATGATCTCGCCGGTTCGCTTGTCGTAAGCGCGAAACATCGGTTGCCCGCCCCAGCCCTCGCCCGCGAAAAGCAGATTCTTTGTAACAAGGATTCCCGCGCGCGAGCTGCTGCCGGTCTTCGGAAGCGTTATGCCTTGCTGCGCGGCCCGCTGCTTGATTGCGGGCGGCGTGTCGCCATTCACGGTTTGCCAGGCAATTTCGCCCCGGTTCATGTCGTATGCCGTGATGCGTCCATAAGGAGGCTTCACGATGGGAAAGCCTTCGATCGTCGGCACCTGGCCGCCACCGCCGATGAAATCCGAGTTGTATTGGTTGTTCTGCGGTTTGATCAATGCCACCAGCGTTGGCAGTGTTTGAGAGCCGACGTACACGAACCCGGTCTCCGGGTCCGCAGCTCCGGATTCCCAATTCGCGCCACCGGTGAAGCCGGGCACTGCGATCAGTCCCTTGGTGCCGTCCGGCGATGCCGCCAATCCGGGTGGAGTGAAGAGCGGGCCGATCCGGTATCCCTCGACCACCTGCAGCGCCTGTTGCTTGATTGCCGGCGTGAAGTCGACGAGATCGTCCGGCGTCAGCCCCTGCCGATCGAAAGCCGGTGGCTTTGTGGGGAAAGGTTGCGTAGCCGCGTACCATTCGCCGGGAACGTCGCCCTTTGGAACCGGGCGCTCCTCAATCGGCCAGACCGGCTGGCCGGTGACGCGGTCAAACACATATGCGAACGCCTGCTTTGTGAGTTGAACCACGCCCTTCACGCGGCGGCCGTTCGCGTTGAAGTCGAGCAGGATGGGTGTCGAGGGCATGTCGAGGTCCCAGATATCGTGATGCACCAACTGGTGGTACCAGATGATCTTTCCGGTCCGGATATCCGCGCACACCAGCGAACTGGAATAGAGATTCGTGCCGGGCCGATGTCCGCCATACGCATCGTTGGTTCCCGCTTCAATGGGGAGGTAGACATATCCGAGTTCGCTGTCGACGGAGAAGGGAGGCCAGAGCCCGGCATTGCCGGTGTACTCGGCCGAATCGTTCAACCACGTTTCGTATCCGGGTTCGCCCTTTCGCGGGATCGTGTGGAAGGTCCACAGTTTTCGGCCGGTCCGGACGTCGTACCCATTGACATCGGCCCTCACGTTTTCCTTGTTCACGCGGTTGCCGACCAGAAGCGCGGGCCCGACCACGATGACGCCATTTGAAATAACCGGTGGCGAGCTGTTGCCGATCTTGCCGGTCAACTCCCCGGCAAACGTGTAATCATTGAAAAGGTCGGCAATGCCGTTCTGCCCGAAGCTCTGGACCGGCTGACCGGTCTTTGCGTTCAGGGCAACCAGCCGGAATCCCGGAGTGATGGTATAGATGCGTTCGTCCTGCCCGTCCGCCCAATAGGTGACTCCGCGTCCGGAGTTCCTGCGGGGCGCCCGCTGATACCGGTCGCCTTCATCCATTCTCCAGATCCACAGCGTCTCGCCGGTCCCCGCATCCGCCGCGACAACCGCCCGCCGGTCGCCGGCGGTGAAATAGAGGACGCCATTCGCCATGATCGGCGTGGTTTCGTTCTTGAGTTCCGCTTTGCCGAAGTTGTCGGACTTCCAGGTCCAGGCGACTTTCAGATCCTTCACGTTTGCGCGAGTGATCTGATCGAGGGCCGAGTAGCGTGTCCCACCGGCA
>CAMAWS010000333.1 GCA_945861845.1 Candidatus Sulfopaludibacter sp. SbA3
TTACAGGTCCCAAAGACGCCATGAGCAAGCTTTCGCTCGAGGGATTCAAACTTGCCTTTGATGAAACGCAGGGGACACAGATCGAACCGATCACGCACAGTTCGCGGTTCGTTCTCGTGGACAAGGCCGGCCAGATTCGAGGCTATTACGGCGCTGAAGACGAGGAAGCAATGAACCGCCTGGCGGAGGACGTTAAAAAACTCCTGTGATCAGCATCGCCGACCTTCCGGGCCTGAACGCATTCCTGAATCTCACCGCCGCAGTTCTGATTGGCGCCGGTTTCTACTTCATCCACAAGAAGAACATTCACGCGCACAAGCTATGCATGATGGCGGCGCTGGGGGTCTCGGCGGCCTTTCTGACGTCCTACCTGATTTACCACTACAACGTGGGATCGGTGAGGTTCACAAAGGAAGGCTGGATCCGCTATGTGTACTTCTCGCTCCTGCTGACCCACACGGTGCTTGCCGTGGTCGTCCTGCCGATGGTGGTGCGAACAGTTTTCCTCGCTCACAAGGAACGCTTCCCCCAGCATGTCCGCATCGCGCGATACACGTTTCCCGTTTGGATGTACGTTTCGATCACGGGAGTGCTTGTATACCTGATGCTCTATCGTCTCTAACCGCGGAGATCTGGGGACAGACTCCGAATTCCGTAATACAGGAATTCGGAGTCTGTCCCCAGATCTCATATGCTGGCGGCGACAGTATTGGCGAACTCGATCGAATTCAAGTAGGAATGTTGGAGTTTTGGGCGACGGAACCGCAATAGCGCATGGCGATCCCAGTCATTCCGTTCGTATGCGATCACAGCTTGGAGAGCCGTTCCGATCGGCCCGCGGCCATGGATCAGGCCATCGCAGATCTCCTGAGAGAGTGACAATCCTTCAAGCGCCTCGGTTATTGGCTTGTCGAGCAAAGCGTCCAGCACCGACAGAAGTCCGGCAGTGAAGAACGTAGCTTGCCGAAGTTCGTCTTCCGAATCGGCCAGCAGTTCACACATCCTGGCCCGGGCTGCTGCCGTCACCACGAGTGCGCTTGGCTTATCGACGCTTCCAAACAGGAGAACGCTCGCCAATCTGCGAATCCGCTCCATTCCGGCAAGGTTAACAGCATGCTTGATGGAGGAAACTTCACGAGGTAAACCAACGGAGGCGGAATTGATAAAATGGAGCAGCCTGTAACTGAGCGAGACATCAAGGCGAATGATTTTCTCAATATCCTCGAGACGAGCGTTCGGATCCTGCAGCGCCGTCAACGTCTGAATCGCAGCTGACCGGCTGGCTGGTACGCGTCCAGCCGTCTTTTTTGGCGTGCAGAAGAAATATCCTTCAAAGTAGTCAACGCCCAGCTCTCTACAGCGCTCAAAATCGTCGTGCGTTTGGATACCCGAAACCAGCACACTCGTCTTTCGCTTTCTCAACGGTTCAAGTTGTGCCATTTGCGCCGCTAAGCCGTCCTGCGACAAGTCCAATTTCAGGATGTCGGCAAGGTGGTTGACCGAGAGCAGGCTCTCGTTGCCCAACGGCATCGCGAGCCGATACCCATTCCGTGAGAGCCTCGCGAGAGCTTCGAAAAGTTGCTGGCCGGGAGGACCACCTTCAATGCCGATCACCACGCGGTCTTTTGGCAGGACCTCGTATTCACAGGCAACGATGGCCTGCCAAGGTAGAGTAACCATACCCCATGCGTCGCCAGATAGAACGCCAAGGTGACCGGCCAAAAGCTGAATCATTGCCGCACTGCTGACAGGACCGCGATCATCATCAGGCAATCGTCCAATATTCCTGAAATGTGCCTGCGTTTCGTATCCGACCGTCTTCAATCCTGAGTCGTGAACAGGATGACGATTCACCATGCCTGTGTTCGATCTGTCCGCCGCATTCGATCGACTCATATGCCCTCCTGTTCCCGTCCATCTATCGCGACTGAAGCGCTGACCTGCGGTGTGCTCCACGCTATATATCGACCGGCCGGAGATTTATCTTAATATAGTTATTGAATGAATTTCTGAAATAGCGGCTATGGAACCTGAGTCAGAATCAGCGCGTGCCCGAAATAGATCCCGTTAAATACCAGCTTGAACGTGCCGTGCGACTGAGACCTGAAGAGGACTTCCGGACCGTACAGGAAGAGTTTTCCTTTTCCTACGCTCACGTCTACTACCGCAGCCGCGCCCTCAAGATACTGCTGTCCCCAGGCCCATCCGCTACGCAGTGGAGTGGCCGAGCCGTACCACGCCACGGCGTGTACTCCCTTAGCCACGGCATCGCCGTCCAACCTGAAGGCTGGACTTTGGTCGACAAAAACATTGGCCTTGTCTCCCATGCCAAAAGCCAGTGGGTGGGTAATATCGACTGTGGCCTCAAGGACGGAACCTGGAATATAGAACTTATCGGGCGCCAGTCCTCCCAGAGCGTCGACGATGGGCAGGCCGGCGCGATAAGCGAGAGCCGTCGAGCCGCCGATGGCGAGAACGGTTCCGCCGTCCTCCATGAACTTCCTTAATTCCGGAATGGCGGACAATACGTCGGCGCGACCGTCATTCACGAAGATCAGCACGTCGTAGTTCCCGGCCAGGCGATTGACGTCGCTCTCGACGGTAAATGGAAACTCGAATTGCTCGAGAATAAATCGCGTCCAGCCCGAAGGTATCGAGCCTCCAGTGCGGTCCCACAGGCCGATTTTCAACGTCTTCAGCAGCAGCGCATCGCCGGGCGGCCTGGCCGCCACCGCCTCGAAGCTCAGCCCCAGGTCCACCGCGAGCCTTTGCAGTTTTTCGCGCGTGCCGGGCTGCGCCGGAATGAAGTGGGTTCCGGGAGCATAGATAGATCCGTTTGAACGGAAAGAATTCCTGAGCCAAAACACCTGTTCGCCACTTGAAAGAAGCCGATTCACCGCAATGAAGGAATCATTGATTGCGTGGCTGAGAAGAAAGCCCGCGCCATCGTCCGGCCCGGTGATTCTTCCGGCCGGCGGTTTCACTTCCCCTGCCAACTTTTTAAACGGGCCATCAAAGCCATCGAGGATCGGGTCGAATTTCACGCCCATTTGGTAGGCCAGGGTCCAGCCTGCGATGTCGTATGGCGGCGTTGGAGGAGCGCCGGGAAAAGCGAAATCCTCGGGATGGTCCTGTGGCTCGAACATGTCGAGTACCTGCGGCCGGAATGCCTGCGCGGTTTTTACGACGAATGAACCGGCGGGGTACGTCTTGCCTGCGGCAGCAAACGATCGAGCGGCGCGATGAACGGTGACTCCGTTCTTCACGAGGACGTTAATGAATTTGGTGGCAGTGAGGAAGTCGGCCTGGTCTGAAGGAACGACATAGCCGCGCGGATCCCGCAAGGCTGGGTTCCGCAACATTTGAAAATAGCTCGAATTGACGGCTCGCGTCGGGTCCCTGCCTGCTGCAGCTTCCACGGCGGATATACGCGCCGGAGTGTCGGTCCAGTTATCCCTGTTGCCGCGGTCGATGGCATTCCTTCCCATGCGGTAGGCATTGAAGAGCAGGCGATCCTTGTTTCGCGACGCGTAATCCATTACGGCTCGGTTCGCAGTTATGGAGTAATCGATCGACTGTCGAAAACGCCATCGTTGCGGCGCGATTGGAAGCGGCAGGTCGCCGTTTGGGAGCGCCTTGCCCGGAACGAACGGAATGTCGATGGGTGTGGGACTGCCGATCGTTTCCGTAAGCAGTCCGATCATGTTATGGAAATAGGGACTCGTGCGAAGTCCCCCATTCCACCAGGTCGAGTAGTTCGCGCCCGATCGCGTAGTCACGCCGGGTTTGCCTTCGAGCGCAAACCGGCTGTGCATCGCGGCCCCGGCTTCGTCCAAAGCCGTCATAACCAAAGGATCGTAGTTGTAGTTGAAGGGATCGCGGAAAGGCGGGGCGAACATGACGGTCCCTTCCGGGCCGGCCTGATGGTGGTTGTAAACGATCTGCGGAAACCATTCGCGAAAGAGCACCCGATTGATGGCTTCGGTTTCGGGCTGCGACGACATGTAGAAGTCGCGATTGTTGTCGTGCCCGGTGTACTTCTGAAAGAGGCGCGGAAGACCGGCGGTTGAACGTCTCACTGGATCGGCTTGTTGCATGTACCAGTTGGCGACAAGGTCCAGGCCGTCAGGATTCACGCACACCGCCAGCAACACGACGTCGTCAAGCAGGCGCATAGTCTCGGCATCGGTTCGGCTTACCATTTGATAGACCATCTCTATCAACTGCTGCGCACCGAGCGTTTCATCCGCGTGCAGGCCGCCGTCGATCCAGACCGCCGCCTTGCCTTCACGCGACATCGCGGCGGCATCTTCCTCGCTTATGTCTTCCGCCAGCGCGAGCCGCCGCGCAATTTGCTTCAAGCGGTCCAGCTTTCGATGGTTCGCAGGCGACGTGATGATGGCCATGTAGATGGTCCGGCCTTCCGCCGTCTTACCGATATCAACCATCGACA